>DATAPW010000371.1:0-1880 GCA_036265005.1 Acetobacteraceae bacterium
GGCCGCGACGACGCCAGCATGCGCCGCGCGGCCGGCGTGGAACGGCTTCGTCATCGTGCCGAAATTGGCCATGATGCCGCCCGCTTGCGAGGCCGCCAGTGCCACTGCCATTGTCGCCTGTTCGGGTGACAGGCGGCGCAACGCGGCGCAGGCCGCGCCGGCGCCAATCGCGCCGAAGATGCCGGTCGGGTGCCAGCCCTTGACATGGTGATGTCCGGGATCGCGGCGCGCCAGCTCGGCCCAGGCCTCGTAGCCGGCGACATAAGCGGCAAACATCTCGCGGCCGCTCGCCCCCAGCGTTTCGGCCTCGGCGAGGATCGCCGGCAGGAGCACGGTCGAGACATGCCCGCGGCAGCCGACATCGTCGTAATCGAGGGCGTGACCAGCGGTACCGTTGATCCACGCCGCCTCCGGCGCGGCGGCACCCTCGCCAGAGAAATAGAGGCTGGCCGGACCAGGCTGCGGCATCAGCCCGCGGCGCAGCAATTGCAGTGCCGGGTCGTGCGCGCCGGCGACCATCGTCGCGATCGTGTCAATAATGCCAGTGCGCGCGATCTCGACCGCCTCCGCCGGCAATCGCTCGAACGTCAGTCCGGCCGCAAACCGGCCGATCTCCTGGGTCAGGGGCATGGCTTCCTCCGTTGCGCCGTTATGGACCACTCCGCGGGGCCGCGTCATTACGAAGCAGTCCAGTTACCGCTTCGCATTCAAATACACCATCCGCCTGCAGGGCAAGAACGTCGGATAGGCGGCAACCCCGATCGGAGAGCCGGTAGATGGCTCGCTTAGGCCAGTGGCCGCCCGTTACGGGTATTTCCAGCCGTGAGCCTTCCGTGCATCGGTTGCCATGCGCCAATTCCGGCCATTCCCGCGCACCGCGATCGAACGGCTCACACCCAGACGGGTGCTCAGTCATACCGGGGATCTGCCGAACTGGCGGAATGCCGAACTGCCGCTCGAAACCCACTTTAACCCCGGCGAGCGATTCAGCTACTCCGGTCAGGGGTTTGTCTATTTGCAGAAGTCGGTAGAGGCGATCACCGGAGAGAGGATGCACGACCTTGTTGAAAGGTTGGTGCTGCGGCCCTTCGGGATGGATCGATCGAGCTTCGTTTGGGATTGGCGCTTGCCCACGCGGCCACGCGGTGGCCAGACCGGACGGGAGCGGTTTCAAAACGGTGCTATCGTATGTGGGACCGAGAGTCGAATCTCCTTTGCTTCGGCGTAGAGTGAGTAGCGAACCAAGGGAGCAGTCGCCGACGCCCCGATCCTGATGTCCTCTGCCATGCGGATAGTCGCATGGCATGATCCATCTTGAACCAGAGGGAGATGCAAATGATTAAGACAATAGTGATCGGTGCCGGCGTGATAGGCGCCTCGGTCGCGTATCGGCTGGCTCAGGCCGGCGCGGCGGTTACGGTGCTGGAAGCGACGCGCATTGGCGGCGGCACCTCCGGCATCAGCTTCGCCTGGACCAACGCACACAAAAAGCCGCCGAAGCCCTATCACGATCTGAATGTCGCCGGTATGAAGGCGCATGCCGCGCTGGTCGACGAATTTGGCGCCACGCCATGGTGGCACGGCGGCGGCAGTCTGGAATGGGAAGCCGAACCCGATCGCATGGCGCAGCGTGAAAACATCGAGCAGCTGCGGTCCTGGGGATATGCCGCGGAGTGGATCACGCTGCGCCAGGTGCAGGAATTGGAGCCCGACATTGATCAGGTGGCGATCGGCGATGCGCCGGTGGCGTTTTTCCCGGAAGAGGGTTGGCTCGATCCGGTGGTCTATGCGCATGCCATGCTGTCCGCCGCGCGACTTCGCCACGGCGCAAAAGTCATCTGCGGCGCCCGGGTCGTAGACCTGATCATGGCCGGCGATCG
>DATAPW010000372.1:0-63153 GCA_036265005.1 Acetobacteraceae bacterium
GGCCGGCCATTCGCTGGTCGACATGATGTGCCAGATCTATTCGAACGAGCAGGATCCGCTGAAGGGGCGGCAGCTCCCAGTGCTGTACTCTTCGAAGGAGGACGGGTTCTTCTCGGTCTCCGGCAACCTGGCGACGCAGTATATTCAGGCCGTCGGCTGGGCCATGGCATCGGCGATCAAGGGCGATTCGAAGATCGCCGTGGCATGGATCGGGGACGGCTCGACCGGCGAGTCGGATTTTCACGCCGCGCTGGTCTTCGCCTCCACCTAAAGGCGCCGGTCGTGCTCAACATCGTCAACAACCAGTGGGCCATCTCGACCTTCCAGGGCATCGCCCGCGGTGGGTCCGGAACGTTCGCGGCGCGCGGCCTCGGCTTCGGCATCCCTGCACTCCGGGTGGACGGCAACGACTATCTCGCTGTCCACGCCGCGGCCCGCTGGGCGGCCGAGCGCGCACGGGGCAACCTGGGGCCCACGCTCATCGAGCACGTCACCTACCGGGTCGGCGCACATTCGACATCCGACGATCCCGCGGCCTACCGGCCCAAGACCGAATCCGATGCCTGGCCGCTCGGTGATCCGGTGATCCGACTGCGGAACCACCTGACGCTGCGCGGCGTCTGGTCGGAGGAACGCCACCGGCAGACGGAAGCGGAGATCATGGACACGGTCATGGCGGCGCAGCGAGAAGCGGAAAGCCACGGCACGCTGCACGCCGGCGGCCGCCCTTCGATGCGCGACATGTTCGAAGGCGTGTATGCGAAGATGCCGCCACATCTGCGCCGTCAGCGCCAGGCGGCAGGTGTCTGAGCCATGCCGCGCAAGACCATGATCGAGGCGATCCGCGACGCGATGGACGTGATGATGGAGCGCGATGACGACGTCGTGGTGTTCGGCGAGGACGTGGGCTTCTTTGGCGGCGTGTTTCGCGCCACGCAGGGCCTGCAGGCGAAGTACGGCACGCACCGCTGCTTCGACACGCCGATCAGCGAACTTGGCATCGTCGGAGCAGCCGTCGGCATGGCTGCGTACGGGCTGCGGCCCTGCGTCGAGATTCAGTTCGCCGACTACATGTATCCGGCCTACGACCAGATCGTCTCCGAGGCGGCACGGCTGCGCTACCGGTCGAACGGGCAGTTCACCTGCCCGCTTGTCGTGCGCATGCCGACCGGCGGAGGCATCTTCGGCGGGCAGACGCACAGCCAAAGTCCCGAGGCACTGTTCACCCATGTGTGCGGGCTCAAGACAGTGGTCCCCTCCAATCCGCACGATGCCAAGGGCTTGCTGATTGCGGCAATCGAAGACCCCGATCCGGTGATCTTCCTGGAGCCGAAGCGGCTGTACAATGGACCGTTCGACGGCCACCACGACCGACCCGTGGCGCCCTGGTCCAACCACGAGCTTGGCGAGGTTCCCGACGGCCACTACGCCGTGCCGCTGGGGACGAGCGCCATCCGGCGCGAAGGCGCGGCGGTGACCATCCTTGCCTACGGGACCATGGTGCACGTCGCCATGACCGCCGCCGCAGAGACCGGCGTCGATGCCGAGATCATCGACCTTCGCTCCCTGTTGCCGCTCGACCTGGATGCGATCCAGGCATCGGTGCGCAAGACCGGCCGCTGCGTGATCGTGCACGAGGCGACGCTGACCTCGGGCTTTGGCGCTGAGCTGTCGGCACTGGTGCAGGAGACCTGCTTCTATCATCTCGAAGCGCCCGTCATGCGTGTCGCCGGCTGGGACACGCCGTATCCGCATGCGCAGGAATGGGATTATTTCCCCGATCCGGGCCGCGTCGGCCGAGCGCTGCTCGAGACTATGGCGGCGTGACATGGCGGAACACGTGATCAAACTGCCCGACGTCGGCGAGGGCATTGCCGAAGCCGAACTCGTCGAGTGGCATGTCAATGTCGGCGACCTGGTGCGCGCAGATACGACCCTTGCCGCCGTGATGACCGATAAGGCGACGGTCGAAATCCCCTCGCCGGTGGATGGCGAGATCATCTGGCTGGGGGCCGAGATCGGCGACAAGGTGGCGGTCGGGTCCGATCTGGTCCGCCTGAAACTTTCCCGCGAACGCGACGCGGCTGGCGCAGCGCAGCCGCGACCACGCCCCGCGGTCGTCGAAGCGTCGAACCCAGAGCCTGCGGCGAAACCTCCCGCCGCAGACAGAAAGGACCGCGGCACGAACGCTGTCATGTCCCCGACGCCTGCTCCGCGTACGGCACAGCCGGCCGCGCCGCGGGCGGCTCTGCGGGCGGCGGCGGGTGCCGGCGCGGCCAGGCCGGTCGCGTCTCCGGCGGTGCGCCTGCGTGCGCGAGAGGCGGGCATCGACCTGCGCCAGGTACCGGGCACCGGGCCGGCGGGCCGCATCACCCACGAAGACCTCGACGCCTTTGCCGCTCGCGATCCCCGCGTGATGCGATCGCAGACGATGCAGCCGAAAAGCGCGGTCGAAGACGTCAAGGTGATCGGGCTGCGGCGCAGGATCGCCGAGCAGATGGCGGTGGCGCATGCGCGCATCCCGCATATCACCTACGTCGAAGAGGTCGATATCACGGCACTCGAAGAGTTGCGGGAGACGCTGAACCGGCGGAAGCGCAAGGAGCAGCCGAGGCTGACGCTGCTGCCGTTCCTGATGCGCGCGATGGTGTTGGCGATCGCGAAGCAGCCGCGACTGAATGCGTTGTTCGACGACGAGGCGGCGGTCATTCACCAGCATGCGGGTGTCCATATCGGCGTCGCGACGCAGACATCCGCCGGGCTGCTGGTGCCGGTGGTGCGCCACGTCGAAACGCTCGATCTGTGGGACTGCGCCGCCGAGGTCGCGAGGCTTGCCGAAGCCGCGCGCACCAGCACCGCGACGCGCGAGGAGCTGTCAGGTTCGACCATCACGATCACGTCGCTCGGCGCCATGGGCGGCGTGGTCTCGACACCGATCATCAATCATCCCGAGGTGGCAATCGTGGGTGTGAACAAGATCATGATGCGTCCGGTCTGGGACGGCTCAGGCTTCATCCCGCGCAAGATGATGAACCTGTCGTCGAGTTTCGATCATCGCGTAATCGACGGCTGGGACGCGGCGACCTTCGTGCAGTACATCAAGGCTCTCCTGGAGACGCCGGCACTGATCTTCGTGAACGATTGACGCCATGATGGACATATCGTGCAGGCTTCTGGTGATCGGCGCAGGACCCGGCGGATATGTCTGCGCGATCCGGGCGGGACAGCTCGGCATCGACACCGTGGTGGTCGAGGCAAAAAAACCAGGCGGCACCTGCCTCAACATCGGCTGCATTCCGTCCAAGGCGCTGATCCATGCCGCCGATGAATTTTCCCGGGTCGCGCAGTTTGCATCGGGTGAGAGCCCGCTTGGCATTTCGCTCGCTTCGCCGCGATTCGATCTTGCCAGGACGATGCAGTGGAAGGACGGCGTCGTCGGTCGCCTGAGCGGCGGCGTCTCCGCGCTGCTGAAGAGAGCGGGCGTCAAAATCGTCGAGGGCTGGGCGCGGTTCCTCGACGGTAAGACGGTCGAGGTCGAAACCGAAATCGGCATTCAGATCATCCGCGCCGAACAAGTGGTGATCGCCACCGGGTCCAATCCCGTCGAACTCCCAGCGCTGCCGTTCGGCGGCCCGGTGATCTCGTCAACCGAGGCGCTGTCGCTGAAGGCGGTGCCGCGCCGTCTAGTCGTGGTCGGTGCCGGCTATATCGGGCTGGAACTGGGAACCGCATTTGCCAAGATGGGCGCCGCGGTGACCGTGATCGAGGCGCTGCCGCGCATCCTGCCGCAATACGACACAGAGCTGACACGCCCGGTCGGCGAGCGCCTGCACGAGCTTGGTATCACGGTGCTGACCGGTGCCAGAGCGAAGGAGCTTACGCGGACGAAGGACGGGCTTGTCGTCGAACGATCCGACAGATCATCCGTGACGATCGAGGCCGACGGGATCCTTGTCGCGGTCGGCCGCAAGCCAGCAACCGAAGGCTGGGGCCTGGAAGCGATCGACCTCGACATGAACGGACCGTTCATCGACGTCGATGACCGGTGCCGGACCTCGATGCGCGGGGTTTGCGCGATCGGGGACGTGACCGGCGAACCGATGCTCGCGCACCGGGCGTCGGCGCAGGGCGAGATGGTGGCCGAGATCGCCGCCGGGAAGTCGCGCGCCTGGGACCGAGTATGCATCCCCGCGATATGTTTCACGGACCCGGAGATCGTCATCGCCGGGCTGACCCCCGAGACCGCCAAGGCTGCCAATATCGAGATCGTCACGGACGCATTCCCGTTCCGGGCGAACGGTCGCGCGATGACACTGGCATCTGATATTGGTTTCATCCGCATGGTCGCGCGGGCCGACAATCACCTTTTGCTCGGCATTCAGGGCGTCGGCGTGGGGATTTCCGAAATGTCGGCGGCGTTCGGCCTTGCCATCGAGGTGGGCGCTCGGCTCGAGGATGTCGCCGGCACGATCTTCGCCCACCCGACGCTGGGCGAGGGAATGCTGGAAGCAGCACTGAAGGCGCTAGGGCGGCCCATCCACATCTGAACGGCTGCCGTCACCCAGCGGAAACCCTTTGCGGCCGCCGCATCGCGCCCGAAGGAAACGCCAAGGTTGGTGGACGATCCACTCCGGCCGCGTGGTGTGGCGCCCCGTCACTCTGGCGTCGGCTCGCGCGGTTGAGCACGGCACTTACGCACAACGAGGGTTGCTGCGGTTCGCGAGACCCTGATGCGAACCGCAGCGACCCAGGTTGTCGGCAGGACAGCTCAGTTGGGAACGTTAGGAACGCAGGGCATTTGAGCAATCGCCTCGGCCTTGCGAGTCTGAAGGTTGACCGTGCCGACGCCGCCGCCTTCCGACTCGGCCTTGCGGGTCGCCATGTTCACCGTGCCGACGCCGCCGCCCTCAGCCTCGGCTCGGTGATATCCCGCCGGGCAGCCAATGTATGGAGTGGCGGCAAGTGCCGGCGTGGCAATCATTGATCCTAGCATAAGCGTAGCAAGCAAAGTGTTGGATGATCCAAGCATCACCGGTTCTCCATTTGCAGTTGTGATCAGCTACGTCGCAGTCTCAGTGCAGGTTCTACCCTACAGGAGTCCTCATCGATAGGCGAGGACAGGGGGTCGGTCGCACCCTGGTTCAGAATCATAAGGCGCCAGGGACAGCGAATCGAACGTCTCTTGTGTTTAGAAAACCTGCACCTGCACTGGTTTGCCGGGCCTTCATTGCCGACCCGAGGGCGGCCAGGGGGAATCCCCCTCACCGCACGGATGGGGCCAGTCTCGTGGGCAATCGCCGGTCCGGCTGAGTTTGCCATGAAGCTGGTCAGCGCCTCAAGGGGGCGGCCGATCCGCCCGACCGGCTCGGCCGCGTGAGCACGCAGGGAGTATCGGCGCAGCCCGGTTTCCGAAGCATCAAACCCGGGGTGGGCCCTGTTCAGTTCGCCAATGCGTGATGAAGGCCGAACCGCAGGCGGCATTCGACCGTTACAGATGTAATGGTTATGCAACCAGCGATAGCCGGCGAAAGCTGGCCGGTGACGATCAGACGACGGTCAGGAAAAATCATCACGCCCGTGAGCCGGGGCGTCAGCTTGTCGCGGCCCGAATGAATGATCCCGCAGCGGCGATCGCGCGGCGTCCGTCAGCCAGTTGCTGGTAGAATAGCGGCCATGCATGGATCATGTGTGGCCAGACCTCCAGCGTTACCCGAACGTCCGCCGTGCCTGCCCGCGCGGCGATTCGGATCGAATCGTCAAGCAGGGTCTCGGCGCTGCCCACCTGAATGAGCAGCGGCGGCAGGCCCTTGAGATCGGCATAGAGCGGGGCGGCAAGAGGCGTCTGCGGTGCAGTCCCGCCAAGATACCAGCCGGCCAGCTCGAGGACGTATTCCTTGCTGATCATCGGATCGACTTCCGCCTTGGTGGCGTAGCTCTCGCCTCGCGCCTCCATGTCGACCCAGGGCGAGATGCACCAGCCGCACGCCGGCAACGGCAGCCCGCGCTCGCGTAGGGAAACCATCAGCGCCAGGGTCAATCCGCCGCCGGCGCTGTCGCCGCCGATCGCTATCCGGCCAGGTTGCACGCCCTGTGCGAGCAGCCAGCGATACGCCTGAAGCGCATCGTCAAGCGCCGCCGGAAACGGATGCTCGGGCGTGCGCCGGTAGTCGATCGCAAGGGTCCGCGCCTGCGCCTCCCGGCCGGTCTCCGTCACCATCGCGCGGTGACTGACGATCGATCCGGCGGAGAAGCCGCCGCCGTGCAGATACAGCAGGACGCTGGAGGCATCCGCGCCGGGCGCGACGCTCCATTCCGCAGGCACCCCGCCGGCACTCACCGGGTTGAGGAGGATATCTTCGGCCGTCTTGTATGCGTCACCGAGCGCGTCCAACCGCTCGCGGCGCTCGGCGACGCTGGTCGGTCGTGGCCGCAAGGTAAGCAATGCCCGTAGAGCCGCGATCTCGTTCTCGCTCATCGTCTCGCTCCGCTGGGGGTTCGCGCGAAAGCCCAGACGCCTTCGACGGATAATATCCGCAGTCGGCATTGACCGAGATTGCCAGGAACGTGACGCGCGTCAACGCGGCGTGGGCGCGCCACGTGGGTACGGCGCGCAGCGCAGCGGCTCTTCCCGTCCGCTGGCAGCGGGATGGCGAAGAACTACGCCGGAAGAGCTGAGGGCGCTGGTCTGCTACGATCCGCTCGGAGTGATCGACAGCGACACCCATCGTACGCCGCTCTTGCCCTGCAGCAGAAACGCCAGCGCCGGACGGCGCTCCTCGTGCGCCTTCTGCATGGCATGATGCACATCGTCGGGGCCAGTAACCGGCGCTCCGAGCACCGCGATGATCACGTCACCGGGCACGATGCCGAGGTCGCGCGCCTCGCAGTCAGTCTCGACCGACGCCACCAGGGCACCGGTCAGCTTCGCGTCCAGCCCGTAGTTCTTGCGCGCCGCATCGGTGATCGGCGCAAGCTGCACGCCGGGATGCGGCGACTGCTGGCTCATTGCTTCGGCCATATGGGTCATCACGCCGCCCTGCGGCATGATTTGCGGCCACGCCGCGACCGTGGCGCTGACCGTATGTTCGTTGCCGTCGCGCCAGACTGTCAGGTGCGCGGGCTCGCCGATCGGGATCTCCACGATAGCCCGCATGAACGCCCGTGAATCGGTCTGCTTGGTATGGCCGACGGCAAGCAGGACGTCGCCTGGCCGAATCGCCGCGCTGGCGGCCGGTCCGCCCGGCTCTACAACTGCGACGATCGAAGCATGCGCACCTCGGATCCCCACGGAATCTGCAAGATCCGGGGTCAAGTCTTGCAGCTTCACACCGATCCAGCCGGGCCTCGGCTGTTTCGGGTCGAGCAAGTGATGCACGACGAACTTCGCGGTTTCGGCCGAGATCGCCAGCCCGATCCCGATGAAGCCGCCGGCGTCGTCGGGGTTGTAGAGCGCTGTATCGACACCCACCACCTCACCATCGCGGTTCACCAGCGGGCCACCGGAATTGCCGTGATTGATCGCCGCATCAGTCTGTACATAGTCGTCGAACGGGGTATCCTGGACGTCACGATGCAGCGCGCTGACGATCCCCGCAGATACCGAAATGCCGAAACCGAGCGGATTGCCGATCGTCAGCACGCCGTCGCCAACCCGTAGGTCATCGCTGGCCCATTTCAGCACCGGCAGCGCCCGGTCGACATCGACCTTCACCACCGCGAGGTCGGTCATCGGCGCGAACGCGATCAGCCTGCCGTTTGCCCGGTCGCCGTTGGCGAACATCACCTTGATCTCAAGTGCGCCGTCGATGACATGCCGGTTCGTGACGATGATCCCGGATGGATCGATGATGAAGCCCGAGGCATAGGTCTTCACGCGGCGAGGTGATCCGCCCGGCTCGACCGGCGGACGCATTTTCCAGGTCGAAATGTTGACCACGGCCGGTATGGCCTTCGCGACGACCTCCGCGTCGGCGGACTCCATAACGCGCGAGAAGGCTGGTTTGCCTGCGAGAGGTATTGCGAACAATGCGACGAACGTCGTTATCAGTAGCCGATACATCGATCACCCCTTGATCTGCCATTCCACCTGCTCAAGTCCACGCCGCGGCGGGAAGCGGCCCCAGCGGCCCACCTGCGAACTCGAGGAGATGCAGTCCCTCGCGCGCCTCACGGTGGAACTGTTGACAGAAGAGCGCCTCTGTCCCTGCGCGTCCAGCGCGCAGCGCCCCACTCCGACAGCGCTGACAGATTCCGCGAGCGCGCCGTCGCCAGCGTCCGGTCGCAACGTCAGTCCTCTATGCGGGAGCGTCATTGATCCAGATTCGCGCAAAGATGGCGTGCCGACGCCGATGTCGGTGATAAGGCACGCGTGCATTGTCAGCCGGGAACCAAGGCTCTGGTGCACGTCATCCTGTTGAAGCCGCTTGAGCAGCGACATGAAATCCCAGGCGGCAAAGGCTGCAAGCTGGTCGCTCTCATAGGTCGGCATGGCCTGTGGCGGCTGCGGTGCGCTTCCGTGGATCCGCGCTGCTGAGTCGTGGTGCTCACCGGCTCAGTTGCACTCAGGTCCGGCAGCCTCTTTTGTTAAACCGCCGTCATATGGCGATGGCCCAGAGTGGTCTGCCTGTCGAGGTATGGCTGCCATAACCTCACGATTCTGCCACTGAGGGACTGCTTCCTTCGTCGTGCCGACATCGGCTCCCAACGGCGGCGGCACAGTGGTCCTTCCGTTTATCGTCACGTAGCTCTACTTGCGCTGATAGCGATGGAGCGCGTCGAATAACTGCTGGACCAGGCGCCCGGCGTCAGGTCGGCGTGCCATCCGCCCATGCTCTGGTCCTGTCGGCGCTCGCCCACGAGGTGTTGGTCTGGCCTGCGGCACCGTGTTGCATCGACCAACGACAGGGGCCAAAACCCCGCACCGGTCCGGGTGCTTCTACGTGCGGCGCACCCGACTTGCTGACCGCGGGCCGCAGGTTTGCATCACATCCGGTGGAAGCACCCGATCAACCGATCGCCACATTGTAACGAATCGTGGAGACCCGTGACACTAGGTCAGCAAGGGGTTGCCGCGACGACGCCGGGCCCCTTATCCGTGGGGGCCGTCACGAGTTCTGGTGTAGGCTGACTGCAGCAGGGAGAGCATGACGGCAGCCCATGGATGATCAAGTCGACCGTACCGAGGCTGACGTCGGGCCCAAGCCGCTGTCGCGTGCGACACCGGTTGTACGTCACTCGCGTCTGCGCGGTCTGCTCATATTCGTCCTCCTGATTGCCGTCATCCTGTTGGCGGCGTGGTATTTCTGGCCGCGGCACGCAGCTCAGCCTACCGGCCGAGGAGCCTCCGGGGCCGCCTCGCAGACGGCGCCGCAGCCGGTTGGCGCGGCCACCATCGACAAGGGCGATATCCGCATCATCCTGAACGAACTCGGCACGGTCACGCCGTTGGCCACGGTTACAGTGAAGACGCAGATCAACGGTCAGTTGGTCGATGTCGGGTTCAAGGAAGGCCAGGTCGTCAAAAAGAACGATTTCCTGGCACAGATCGATCCACGCCCATTCCAGGTGACCTTGGAACAGGCGCAGGGCCAGCTGGCCCATGACGAGGGCTTGCTGCAGCAGGCACAGACCAATCTGAAGCGCTTTCAGACGCTCGGACGGCAGGATTCCATCGCCGAGCAGCAAGTGGACGACCAGCGTTACCTGGTGGCGCAGGACATCGGCACAGTGCAGTCCGACCAGGCCCAGGTGGACAGCGCGAAGCTGAATTTGACCTATTGCCACATCATCTCGCCGATCGATGGCCAGGTCGGGTTGCGTCAGGTCGATGCCGGCAACTACGTGCAGACCAGCGACGCCAACGGGGTGGTCGTCATCACCCAGATGCAGCCGATCTCGGTGATCTTCTCGGTGCCAGAAGACAATCTGCCGGACATTATCCAGCGGTTGCATACGGGCGCTACTCTGAGCGTTGATGCCTATGATCGGGCCAATGTGCGAAAGCTGGCGACCGGGCAGCTTGGCACTCTGGACAACCAGATCGACACCACCACCGGTACGCTCAAGCTGCGCGCGATGTTCGCCAATCCTGACGAGTTGCTTTACCCGAACCAGTTCGTCAACGCCCGTCTGCTGGTGAACACCATGCAGGATACCGTCCGCGTGCCGGTGCCGGCAATTCAGCACGGCGAACCGGGTACGTTCGTCTATGTGATCAACGCTAACGACACGGTATCGGTGCGGCCGGTGCAACTCGGCCCGACCGACGGTGGCTATGCAGCCGTGCTGGCGGGGCTGCAGCCTGGTGACAAGGTAGTGGTAGATGGCACCGACCGGCTGCGCGATGGTGCCAAGGTGACCATTCCGCCGCCGCCTCCTGCCAAGCCGTCAGGTGAGGCGCAAAACGCGGCGCAGCCGGGCAACCAGCCCAATTTGGTTGCCCCTGCTCGGCCCGCGCAGGACAGCCAGACTGCGAAGCCGGAAGATGGGCAGCCCCGCGGCCAGCGCCGCCGGCCACAGACGCAGTGAACCACGACACGCGGACTGAGCACGGAAGCGCGGCATGAACCCCTCACGCCCGTTCATCCAGCGGCCGGTCGCGACCTCACTGCTGATGGCGGCGATCATGCTGGTCGGCATCGTCGCTTACCGCTTCCTGCCGGTGTCCGCGTTGCCGGAGGTGGATTACCCGACGATCCAGGTGCAGACCTTCTATCCGGGCGCCAGCCCGGAGGTCATGACCTCATCGGTCACCTCGCCGCTCGAGGTGCAGTTCGGCCAGATGCCGAGCCTGAACCAGATGTTCTCGACGAGTTCGGCAGGGTCGTCGGTGATCACCCTGCAGTTCAGCCTGGATATCAGTCTGGATATTGCCGAGCAGGAGGTGCAGGCGGCGATCAACGCGGCAGGAAATCTTCTACCATCCGATCTGCCGGCGCCTCCGATCTATGCCAAGGTCAATCCGGCCGATGCGCCGATCCTGACGCTGGCACTGACGTCGAAGACCTTGCCGCTGACGCAGGTCGAGGACATGGCCGACACACGGTTGGCACAGAAGATCTCACAGCAGCCCGGTGTTGGCCTCGTCAGTATCAGCGGCGGTCAGCGGCCGGCGGTGCGTGTGCAGGTCAACCCGCGCGCACTGGCAGCTTATGGGCTGAACATCGACGACCTGCGCACCACCTTGGGCAACGCGAATGTCAACACGCCAAAAGGCAATTTTGACGGACCTGCGCAGTCCTCCACCATCAATGCCAACGACCAGATAACCGATCCAAGCCAGTACCTGAGCCTGGTGATTGCCTACCGAAACGGCGCACCGGTGAAGTTGAGCGACGTGGCCAGCGTGGTCAGCGGCCCGGAAAACACCAAGCTGGGTGCCTGGGCCAATACCACGCCGGCAGTCATCCTGAATGTGCAGCGCCAACCCGGCGCCAACGTCATTCAGGTGGTGAACACCATCAAGTCGCTGCTGCCGCAATTGCAGGCGACTCTGCCCGCTGCGGTTGATGTCGCCGTGCTGACCGACCGTACTGAGACTATCCGCGCCTCGGTCAGCGACGTGGAATTCGAGCTTGGACTCGCCGTCGCGCTTGTCGTGCTGGTGATCTTCCTGTTCCTGCGCAACCTGCCCGCCACGATCATTCCCAGTCTGTCGGTGCCGCTGTCGCTGGTCGGCACTTTGGCAATGATGTACCTGCTGAATTTCAGCCTGGACAACCTGTCGCTGATGGCGCTGACCATCTCCACGGGTTTTGTGGTCGACGATGCCATCGTCGTGATCGAGAATATTGCCCGCTATGTCGAGGCAGGAGATCCGCCGCTCGAGGCCGCTCTGAAAGGTTCGGAGCAGATCGGCTTCACCATCATATCATTGACGGTGTCGCTGATCGCCGTGTTGATCCCACTGCTCTTCATGGGCGACGTGGTCGGCCGGCTGTTCCACGAATTCGCCATAACGCTGTCGGCGACAATCGTCATCTCGGCCATCGTGTCGCTGACCCTGGTGCCCATGATGTGCGCAAAGCTGCTGCGGCATCGAACCGAAACACAGCGCAGCCGGTTCGACCTGGCAGCGGAACGCGGCTTCAACTGGGTCATTGGTCGTTACGGTCGGGCGTTGAACGTGGTGCTGGACCACCAACCCCTGACTTTGCTGGTCGCCGTGATCACGATGGCAATCACCGTCCTATTGTATATTATCGTGCCGAAAGGCTTCTTTCCGGTGCAGGATACCGGTATAATCCAAGGAATCTCGGTCGCCGCTCAGACCATATCCTACGATGCCATGGCGCAGCACCAGCAGGATCTGGCGGCGGCGATCCTGAAAGATCCCGATGTCGTCAGCGTCAGTTCGTTCATCGGCGTGGATGGCAGCAACACCACGCTGAACAGCGGCCGCTTCCTGATCAACCTGAAGCCAAAAGACGATCGTAGCCTGAACGCGACGCAGATCGGGCGTCGACTGCATCAGGAGACCGACAAGGTCGCGGGTGTATCGCTGTATCTGCAACCCGTGCAGGATTTGACGATCGACGCCGCGATCAGCCGCACGCAGTACCAGTTCGTGCTGGAAAATCCCAACCTGTCGGTGATCAACGAGTGGGTGCCGAAGCTGCTGGCGCGGTTGCAGCAATTACCCGACATCACCAACGTCGCCAGCGATCTTCAGCAACAGGGGCTGACGGTGAACCTGGTGATTGACCGGGCGACCGCCGCGCGGTTCGGCATCACGCCGGCGACCGTGGACAACGCGCTGTACGATCTGTTTGGTCAGCGCATCATTTCTACGATCTACACGCAATCCAACCAGTACCGCGTCATCATGGAGGCGGACCCGTCATTGCAGACTTCGCTGGATGCGCTCCAGGCGGTCCGCCTGCCGTCCGCGGCCTCCACGACCGGCCAGGTGCCGCTCTCCTCCATTGTACGGATCGAGCAGAAGTCGGGGCCGTTGCAGATCAGCCATCTCGGCCAGTTCCCGGCAACGACGATTTCATTCGATACGACGCAGGGTTCGTCGTTGGGGGCCGCGGTCAGCGAGATCCGTCAGGCAGAGAAGGATATCAACCTGCCGGAAAGCTTCATCACCGCGTTCCAGGGCGCCGCCTCCGCGTTGGAGGCATCGTTGTCGAACGAACTGATGCTGGTGCTCGCGGCAATCGTCACCGTCTATATCGTGCTGGGCGTGCTGTACGAGAGCTTCATCCATCCAATAACAATCCTGTCCACCCTGCCGTCCGCCGGCGCCGGCGCATTGGTTGCACTGCTGATTGCCGGCGACGACATCGATGTCATCTCGATCATCTGCATCATTCTGCTGATCGGCATCGTGAAGAAAAATGCGATCATGATGATCGACTTCGCACTGGTCGCAGAGCGCGATGAGGGCAAGCCGCCACGCGAAGCGATCCATCAGGCCTGCCTGCTGCGCTTCCGTCCGATCCTGATGACCACGATGGCGGCGTTGCTGGGCGCGCTGCCATTGATGCTGGGCAACGGCACCGGATCGGAATTGCGCCGGCCACTGGGCGTGGCGATCGTCGGCGGCCTGATCGTCAGCCAGGTGCTGACCCTGTTCACCACGCCGGTGATCTACCTGCTGTTCGATCGACTGGCGGTGCGGCTGTCCGGCAGGGGCGTGGCCCGTCGAAATATCCCCTCCGGTAACGCGCCGACATGAATGTTTCCGCGCCGTTTATCGCGCGTCCGGTCGCAACCACCCTGTTGACCATCGGCATCGCGCTGGCCGGCATTTTTGCGTTCCTCCGGCTGCCGGTGTCACCGCTGCCGCAAGTGGATTTTCCGACCATCTCCGTGCAGGCATCGTTGCCTGGCGCCAGCCCGGACACAGTAGCGACCAGTGTCGCCAGCCCGCTGGAGCGTCATCTCGGACAGATTGCCGACGTAACGGAGATGACCTCGACCAGTTCGGTTGGCCAGGCGCGCATCGTGCTGCAATTCGGACTGGATCGTGACATTAACGGTGCGGCGCGCGACGTGCAGGCCGCGATCAATGCCGCGCGCGCTGATTTGCCAACCAGCCTGCGCAGCAACCCGACCTACCGCAAGGTCAATCCAGCCGATGCGCCGATTCTGATCCTGGCGCTGACATCGCAAACGCTGACCCGTGGCCAGATGTACGATGCCGCGACCAATGTACTGTCGCAGCGCCTGTCGCAGATCAGTGGCATCGGTCAGGTGATCATCGGCGGGGCAGCGTTGCCGGCGGTGCGGGTGGAACTCAATCCGCAGGCACTGTTCAAATACGGTATCGGATTGGAGGATGTGCGTGCCGCCCTCGCCTCCGCCAATGCCAACAGCCCAAAGGGCTCGATCGAGTCGGACGGGCTGCATTACCAGCTCTACACCAACGACCAGGCGTCGCATGCGGTGGACTACCAACCGCTGGTGATCGCCTATCGCAACGGTGCCGCAGTACGGCTGTCCGACGTCGCGGACGTGCAGGATTCCGTCGAGAACCTGCGCAATGCCGGCCTTGCTAACGGCAAGCCCGCTGTGCTGGTGATCCTGTTCCGACAGCCCGGTGCGAATATCATCGACACCGTCGACAGCGTGAAGGCGTCGATCCCGCAGCTTATGGCAGCGATGCCGCACGATATCGACCTGCTGATCGCCAATGACCGCAGCACGACGATCCGTTCCAGCCTGCACGACACGGAGAAGACGCTGCTGATCGCCGTCACGCTGGTGACCCTGGTGGTGTTCCTGTTCCTGCGCAACATCCGCGCCACCATGATTCCTGCGATCGCCGTACCCGTTTCCATCATCGGCACCTTCGGGACGATGTATTTGCTGGGCTACAGTCTCGATAACCTCTCGTTGATGGCGCTGACGGTCGCCACCGGCTTTGTGGTGGACGATGCGATTGTGGTGCTGGAAAACATCTCCCGCCACATCGAGGACGGCATGCCGCGCGCCAAGGCCGCACTGCTCGGCGCGCGCGAAGTCGGCTTCACGGTGATGTCGATCAGTTTTTCGCTGATCGCGGTGTTCCTGCCGATCCTGCTGATGGGTGGCATCGTCGGGCGTCTGTTCCGCGAGTTCGCGATGACATTGTCGCTGGCGATCCTGGTGTCGCTGGCGATCTCACTGACCACCACGCCGATGATGTGTGCGTTGCTATTGCGGCGCGAGGAGCGCCGCGCCGGTCCCACACGGCGTACCCTGTTCGACCGTGCGCTGTCGCTCTACGAACGAACCCTCACGTGGTCGTTGCGCCATAGTGCGTTGGTGATGTTGGTTCTGCTGGTCGCTGTCGCGTTGAATGTCGTCCTGTACGTGATCGTCCCAAAGGGCTTCTTTCCGCAGCAGGATACCGGCCGGATGACCGGCCAGATCCAGGCCGACCAGAGCATCTCCTTCCAGGCGATGCAGCAGAAGCTGACGCAGCTGATGACGATCGTTCGGCAAGACCCCGCCGTACAGGATGTGGTTGGTTTCACCGGAGCAGGTGGCGGCGGCGGTGGCGGATCAACCAATTCCGGCCAGGTCTTCGTCTCGCTAAAGCCGCTGTCGCAGCGTGCCGGCATCGATCAGGTGATCGCGAGGCTGCGCCGCAAACTCACGGTGGTGGCGGGAGCAAGACTGTTCCTGGTGCCGATTCAGGATATCCGCGTGGGCGGGAGGCAAAGCAACGCCGCCTACCAGTTCACGTTGCAGGCCGACAGCACGGAAGTGCTTTACGCATGGGCACCGAAATTGCTTGCTGCCTTGGAGCACAATCCCACCTTGACCGACGTGAATTCCGACCAGCAGCAAAAAGGCCTGGAAACCGACCTGGTCATTGACCGCGCCACCGCGAGCCGGCTTGGCGTCAACGCCAGCCAGATCGACAACACGCTGTACGACGCATTCGGCCAGCGCCAGGTCTCCACCATCTATAGCGCGCAAAACCAGTACCATGTCGTGATGGAGGTGGAGCCGCGCTACTGGCAGACGCCCGAGACGTTGAAAGACATTTACGTCAGCACATCCGGCGGTACGGCCAGCGGCACGGAATCGACCAACGCTGTTGTCGGCACTGTAGCCGCTTCTGGCGGCAAGAACGCCGGCACGGCGAGCAATGCAGTCACGGCGTCAAGCATCGCCAACAGCTCGGCGCGAAACGCCGCGACAAATGCAATCGGCAATACCGGCAAAGGCAGCGCATCGTCCGGTGCAGCCGTTAGCACGAGCAAGGAAACGATGGTGCCTTTGGCCGCTTTCACCACCTTCGGGCCCGGCAGCACGCCACTGGCGGTCAATCATCAGGGGCCGTTCGTGGCCGCCACGCTGTCGTTCAACCTGGCGCCGGGCAAATCGCTCAGCGATGCCACCGCCGCGGTGAACCAGGCGATGCGGGATATCCGTATGCCGGCGAGCGTCCGTGGCAGCTTTGCGGGCACGGCGCAGACCTTTCAGGCATCGCTTAACAGCGAGCCGATTTTGATCGCTGCCGCGCTGATCGCCGTCTACATCGTGCTGGGGGTACTGTATGAGAGCTACATCCATCCCATCACCATTCTGTCCACCTTGCCATCAGCCGGTGTCGGTGCGGTGCTGGCGCTGCTGGCATTCAACACCGAGTTCAGCATCATCGCGCTGATTGGTGTGATCCTGCTGATCGGCATTGTTAAGAAGAATGCCATCATGATGATCGACTTCGCGTTGGCGGCCGAACGCGAGCATGACATGGACCCGCACGACGCAATCTTTGAAGCGTGCCGGCTCCGCTTTCGGCCCATCATGATGACCACCAGTGCGGCCATGCTGGGCGCGCTGCCGCTGGCATTGAGTTTTGGCGACGGCGGCGAACTGCGCCGGCCTCTCGGCATCGCGATCGTCGGCGGTCTGCTGGTGAGCCAGTTGCTCACGCTCTACACCACGCCAGTGCTGTATCTGTATCTCGACCGCTTCCGACTATGGGGACGCGGCCGCTTTCAGCGGAAGTTCCCGGAACTGTCGGCGACCCCAGGGGCGGCGGAATGAAGTGTCCGACTGCTGTCGCAGCTCTCATACTGTGTTTGTTCGCCGTCGGGTGCACGGTCGGACCGGACTACAGGCAACCTGATCCGCCGGTGTCGCCTGGCTTCAAGGAGCTGAGTGGCTGGAAACCGGTCCAGCCGCGAGATGATGCTGACAAGGGCGATTGGTGGGCGATCTATCATGATCCGGAGCTGGACCGGTTGGAACAGATGGTGGAGGTTTCCAACCAGACGGTGAAGCAGTTCGAGGCTGAGTATCGCAATGCGGTCGCACTGGTGGGTGAAGCGCGCGCCGGATTGTTTCCCACGGTCGGGCTGACAGCCGGCGTCACGCGCGCCGGTGGTGGCGGCGGCGGCAGCGGCAGCGCACGCAACTCCGCGAACCTGGGGTCGGGCGGGACATCCGGCGGCAGCGGCGGACGTAGCGCGACGATCTACAGCCTCGAAGGCAACGCGTCCTGGGACCTTGATGTGTGGGGCCGTGTGCGACGCCAGATCGAAAGCAATGTTGCTGGTGCGCAGGTCAGTGCCGCCGACCTGGCGAATGCCAAGCTATCGGCGCAGGCGACGCTGGCGACCGACTATTTCGATCTGCGTGCCGAGGATGCACTGGAGCAGTTGCTGCGCGAGACCGTCGATGCATTCCAGCGCGCGTTGCAGATAGTCGAGAATCAGTACCATGCCGGCACGGCGGCGAGCACGGACCTGGTGACCGCACGAGCGCAGCTGCAGTCCGCCCAGGCACAGCTTGTCGGCGTCGGCGTGCAGCGCCAGCAATTCGAGCATGCCATAGCCATGCTGACCGGCCATGCGCCCTCGGATCTCACCATTGCGCCGGCTCCGCTGGCCAGTGCGGTGCCTGTGGAGCCACCAGGCCTGCCGTCCGCATTGCTCGAACGTCGGCCTGACATTGCGGCGGCAGAACGGCAAATGCAGCAGGAGAATGCGTTGATCGGCGTGCAGGTCGCGGCGTTCTATCCCGATATCTCTTTGTCGGCGCTGGGCGGCTTCGTCGGCAGTCCGGCGTCGCAGTTGTTCAGCGTTGCCAACGGCGTGTGGACGCTTGGGGCGTCGGCAAGCCAAACGTTGTTTTCTGGCGGCGCCCGCCCTGCCGCGGTCGCGGCAGCGCGCGCAACCTACGACCAGGCCGTCGCGAACTATCGACAGACCGTGCTGACTGCGTTCCAGCAGGTAGAGGACGCATTGTCCAACCTGCGGATCCTGGAACAGCAGGCGGCAGCGCAGGCGATAGCGGTCGACTCAGCGCGCCAGGCGGTTGCAGCGACGTTGAACGCCTACCGCGCCGGTACCGTGCCCTATACCAGCGTCATCACCGAGCAGACGGCGCTGTTATCCGACCAGCAGGCCGCGTTGTCGATACAGCAAAGCCGTCTGGTTGCCAGCGTCGCACTGGTCGAGGCGCTGGGTGGCGGCTGGTCCACGACGGCGCTGCCCGCTCCGGGCAAGGTGGAAGAAGCGAATCCGATATTTCCGTGAGATCCGTAGTCGGTCTGTAGTCCTCCCGACTGGACGAAATCAGGCCGCGTGGACAAACCTGATCCGGCTTCGAATGCTCGGGCACAGCGGGACATGCAGTTCGGCGCACCCGCAAGGGACGCGAAGTCGTCAAACCACCATGGTAGCGGATCCCTCGCCCGAGTTTTAGCTGCGGGCAGTCTTCCGATCTGCAGCCGGCGCTGATAACCGACCTGATCCCCTCTTCTTACCAGGGCTGACTCGTGAGCTTCGGTGAAGCGCGGCTCAAACGGTTGCCCTCGGCGATATCCTTAATTATACGCTTTTCGAATTATTATACTTGCTCAGCGGCCGATTGGAGCCTATAGCATGCCCTGCGGCTGAAGTTGGTGTAAAAATGCGATTATGGTCTATAATTTTATCTGGCCTTGTAGCCGCAGGCGGCTCTGGCGCGGCCCACGCTTCGCTGTTGGTCAGCGGGGCGGTCGGGGGAGCAACCGTTGGCGTCGTCACCGAAAACTTCGATACCCTGATCCCAGGCAATATCGCGACGACGGTGCTGCCTTCCGGTATTACGATATCCTATCAGCCCGACGCCAAGCCCGTGTCGGGCAGCAACCCTCTCTACGCTGCGCCGTTCCTGTCCAGCGGCAATGGTCTGGGCTTCGGTCCGGGCGGAAGCACTCAGGCAAATGGCACCGATGTAACGACCTACATCACCACGGGCTCGACCGGCGCATTTCCCGCCTCGTCCGTCACGCTGCAACTGCCTGCCCTGGAACGGTATTTCGGGATCCTTTGGGGGTCAGTCGACAATTATAACACCTTGAGCTTTTACAATGGTGCGACGCTCGTCGGCGCCATCGCCGGCAGCGCCGTTACACCGAGCGCGAACGGTGATCAGGGTGTCGACGGCACCCTATACGTGAACATCAACGCGAACTCCGGAAGCGCGTTCGATCGCGTGGTCGCGACGAGCAGCCAATATGCCTTCGAGTTCGACAACGTCGCCTTCAGCAAAAATCCGGTCCCGGAACCTGTCAGCCTTGGTTTGCTCGGTACGGGAGCGCTCGGGCTCCTCTTGGTCAAGCGACGCAGGGCGGCCCGGAGTTGAGGTGACGCAGAGCGTTTGTGCGCGCACAACCTGAGGGGATAGCGCTTCGTCGCTGCGCTTCTCGCAATGACAGCCTCTCAGGCCACGAACAGTAGTCCTGCCACACGCATCATGAGACTCGCCTGAGACCGCGTCCCCGGCGCGCCGCCCTCTGTCTCGCTCCAGATTCGATCGTCCCGCCCCGCGCGTTGTGACGCCCGACCGGCCAACGCCCTATAGTTCGATGACCCCGCCGCGCAGGCCCTTGGCCACGGCTTCGGCACGGCTGGTCGCCTCCAATTTGGCGAACAGCGCCTCGAGGTGGAACTTCACCGTGTGCACCGAGATGCCAAGCTGCCGCGCCACCGCCTTGTTGCTCATGCCCTGGCCAATCAGGCTCAGGATCTCCGCCTCGCGCGGGGTCAGTAGGGCAGGGGGCGGTTCGTCGCCGACGGCGCGGAACCCGTCGCGCGGCAAGACAGCGGGCAATCGCACCAGCAGGCCCGCGGCCACCGCCCGCAATGCCGGGTCGAGTTGCTCGGCGGTGACATCGCGCGGCAACATGCCGGCGGGTGATTCGCCCCGCGGCTCGTGATCCGTCAGGACGATCACCGGCGCCTCCGCCTCGGCCGGGCGAATGGTGTCGCGGTCGAGGTCGCACACCACCACGTCGGGCGTGTCCGCCACGACATGGTGGCCGGCCGCCTCCACCATGGCAGCGAGCCCCCGCCTGCGCACCGGGTCGCCGGTGTGCAACTGAATGCGCAGGCCGGGCGCCGCCGCATCGCTCATCGCGTGGGATGGGCGCCTATCGTCACCGTCACCATGTGCACCGCGCCGGCGCGCAGCAGCTTCAGCGTTGCCGGCTGGCCGATGCGTTCCGCCGAGAGCGCTGAGGCCAAGCCGCGCGGCCGGCCGGTGCGGCGGCCGTCAACCTCCAGGATGATGTCGCCCGGCAGCACGCCGGCCTGCTCGGCCGGCGCGCCGGGCACCAGCGCCACCACCATCATGCCGCTGTCGCGGCCGGCCGCCTCGCGCAGGCTCTGCGGCACCAGCACGTGCTGCAAGCCGACGCCGAACCAGCCGCGCCCGACCCGGCCATTGGCCAGCAGCGGATCGAGCACCCGCTCGATCGTGGCGGCCGGGATCACCAGCGCGCGCCGGCGCGGCCCGGAGGTGGACATGCCGATCAGCTTGCCGCCGAGGGTCAGCACCGGGCCGCCTTCGTCCGCGCCGAGCCGCGCATCGAGGCGCACCAGCGTGTCGATGCGGCCGCCCGCCATGCTATGCCACTCCGGCCCGGTGGCGTGCACCATGCCGAGACGCCCGGTCGGCGCGCCGGCACTGTCGGCCCCGACGATCAGGGCGAGCGAGCCGGCACGCGGTGGCGCGCCGGTTTCCGGGCGCGCGCTGCCCAGGCCCTGGCCGAGGCGCAGCACGGCGACATTGGTGCCGGGGTCGCGGCCCGCCAGGCGTGCCGGGATCTCGGAGCCGTTGCGGACCACGGTGAAGTCGGTGCCATCGGGCAGCACCTGCTCCGACGTCACCACCACATCGTCGCGCCACAGCACGCCGGTGCGGTCGCGCCGGCCGGTGCGGATGGCGACGGTGAATGTCGCGGCGTCTGCCAGCCGGTCGGCCAAGGCTTCGGAAAACTGCTCGAGGGTATCGGTGGTCATCAAATCATCTCCTGCCGCTGGTGGTCCCGTGGGTGGTCCCAGCGGCACACTGCCTCATGCATCCACGCTGCGGCATCGGCCGGATGACCGGTGCGCACCCCTGGCCGCCTGGCTGGGTAGGAGCCGGTCGGTCCGCTTCCCATTTGGTGCGCCCCAAGGGGGATTGCATGCCACTCGATATCACCGGCGCTCCGCCACCAGACGAACTCGATCCATACTCCGCCCAGGTCGTGAACGCGTTCGAGCGGGTCGGACCCGCCGTCGTGCACGTGATTTCACTGCGCGCCGACGGCCGGCCGCGCGGGCAGGGGTCCGGTGTGATCTTCACCCCGGACGGCTACGTGCTGACAAACTCCCACGTGGTTGCCGGAGCGGCGCGGCTGAAGGCCTCCTTCACCGACGGCCAGGTGCTCGACGCGGCGCTGGTGGGCGAGGATCCCGACACCGACACCGCAGTGCTGCGACTATCCGGCAACGGCCTGCCCTTCGCCGAACTCGGCAGTTCGGCGACCCTGCGCGTGGGCCAACTGGTCGCAGCGATCGGCAATCCACTCGGGTTCCAGTGCACGATCACCGCCGGCATCGTCTCCGCGCTGGGCCGCACATTGCGCACCCCGTCCGGGCGCAACCTGGAGAGCGTGATCCAGACCGACGCGCCGTTGAACCCCGGCAACTCCGGCGGGCCGCTGGTGTCCGGCGCCGGCCGCGTGGTCGGCATCAACACCGCGACGATAGCGCCGGCGCAGGGCATCTGCTTCGCCATCGGCATCGACACCGCGGTGTGGGTGGCGACCCGGCTGATGCGTGATGGGCGGGTGCGGCGGTCGCGGCTCGGGCTGGGTGGCCAGACCGTGCCGATCGACACGCGCGTCCGGCGTTTCCACCAGGTGCCGCAGACCTACGGCGTACTGGTGCTGGAGGTGCAGGAGGGCGGCGCGGCGGCGCGGGCCGGCGTGGAGCGCGGCGACGTCATCGTGGCATTCGACGATGTGGCGGTGGTCGGCGTGGACGATCTGCATCGTGCGCTGACGGCGGAACGGGCAGGCCGGGATGTGCCACTGACGGTGCTGCGGCGGGCCGAGAAGCTGTCCCTGGTGGTGGTGCCGAACGAGGCGTGACGAACGCGACGGGTATCGCTGCGCTCAACCCATCCTGCGACCCACGCCGAAATTCGTGGGACGTGGGTCGTAGGTCCGACGCCGGCTCTAGAAGGTGAAGCGTACGCCGCCGAAACCGGCAGCCGGCGCGGCCGGGCTGTAGCTGCGGGGATTGCTGGCCCCCGGCGCCTGCGCGAGGAACACGGAACTGGTCGGCGAGAACGTGCCGAACGTGTAGTAGCGCGTGTTGGTGATGTTCTGCGCCCACGCGAACAGCTGGACATGGTCGGTCAACTGATAGCTGGTGTAGAGGTCGAGGGTGAACCATGCCGGCAGCCGCGGTGTCAGGTTGGCATCGTCGCCGAACAGATAGGCGCCGCTCGCGGCAATGGCGGTGGCGCCCACCGTCCACTTGTCGGTCACCTTGTAATTGGCGCCGACCTTGAGCTGGTGCCTGGCGATGCCAGGCAGCCGGTCGCCAGGCTGGACGGTGATGTTGCCGGCAGCGTCGGCTGCCGGGTTGTTGCCCGACGCCTCGACAAAGCCGCTCTGGTAGGTCGCGTCGATGAACGAGTAGGCGACGGTGACGAGCCAGCGTGCGGTCTTCAACTGGACATCGGCATCGATGCCCTGCCGGCGCGTCTGGCCGATATTGGCGAAGAAGGCGCGCCCCTGGGTGACGCTGTTGATGAAGGCGATGTCGTTGTCGAGGTTGCTGTGGAACAGCGCGAGGTCGTAGCTGAGCCTGCCATCGGTGAATGGCGAAAAGGTTCCGCGTATGCCGGCCTCGACGGTGTGGGAAACCACCTGCTGAAGGTTGGGATCGCCGACGAAGAAGTTGGCCAGGCTGCACGAATTGGCGGGTCCTGCACAGGACAGTTCGGCCGGCGTGGGCGCGCGGTTTGCCACTGCGTAGCCGGCATAGGCGGTCAGCCAGGGGGCGACCTGATAGGTCAGGCCGGCGGCCGGATTGAAGTGGTTGTAGCTGTGGTTGCCGGTCAGGTCGCCGCCGTTTCGATCGTTCAGGTTGACCTGCGCCGCGTTGAACCGGCCGGATACCGTCAGCGCAAGCTGCGGCGTCAGGTTCAGGGTGTCGGCCAGATAGAGCCCGAATGTCGCGTTGGCGATCGCCACGCGCACCGGCGTGTTGGTGCCGGGTTCGTCGATCACCACGCCAGGCCCGACGAACACGCGATCCAGCGGCGTCAGGGCGCCGATCAATGACGTGCCGCTGAACATGGTCTGCGCGCCGTCGAAGCTGGTGCCTGCAACGAAGTGGTTCTTCAGCCCGAACAACTCGTCCGTGTTGGTGACCTGCGCCGATGCGCCATAGGCATTGGTGTTGGTGGTCTGGTTGTCCAACTGGCCATACTGGCCGCCATGCAGGAAGTCCGGAATGAAGCCGCCGCCCAGTGTCGTGCTGAAGACTCCATCGGCGGAACAGAGCAGCCCGGACCCGTTGTCGCAGGGTGTGTCGTTCGGCGCATTGCCGTTGCTGACGCGCTGCAGGAAGTAGCGGTAGTACGCCAGTGCCTGCAGCGATGTTGTATCGGTCACGTCCAGGTTACCGGTAAGGCTGATCGCGCCGTACTGATTGCTGATCTGATTAGGCGCGGTGAACTGCGCGGCTGGATCGACTGCCAGCAACTCGACCGGCGAAGTGCCCGGTCCGTTGAGCACGGAGTGTGCGGCGGTCAGGTTCAGGTGCAACTCGGCACGATCGCTGCGCCAGCCGATATCGCCGAACATGTTCTGCAGGTTGGAGGATTGCAGATCGCGCCAGCCACTCTGGTGCAGCACGTTGGCTGCGACATAGGTCGATGTGTCGCCGGCCTCCCTGCCGTACTGGAACTCGCCCTGGACCTGGCCGAACGAACCGCCGGACAGGTCGGCCTCCAGGCCGTGCCAGGTGAAGCCGTTCTTGAGCTGCACATTCACCGCGCCGCCGAGTGCATTCAATCCGAACACCGGGTTGGAGCCGGTGAGGTTGATCTTGTCGATGGCGATGTCGGGGATCAGGTCCCAGTCCACCGTATCGCCGAACGGCTGGTTGAAGCGAACGCCGTTGACGTAGACCGCGAGCCCTTGCGGGGTTCCCTGCAGCGGCGACGCGGCGAAGCCGTGGTACAGGAACGTCGGCTGAAACGGATTGCCCGAGGCGGAATCCACGGCGACGCCGCCGACCTGCTGGTTGAGCGACCGCACCAGGTCGGGTGTCCCCTCGCGTCGCAGATCGCTGCTGTTCAGCACCTGGGTTTCCGCCGGGACAGTGTTCCGATCGATACCCGTGCCGATGAGCGGCGACACGCCGACGACAGTCACCGGCGGCAGTTCGACCGGGGCAGTCTGTCCCTGCGCGACGGCGAACGAACTCGCTAGCAGCATCGCGACGGCAAGCTGTGGGGCGTTCAATGGCCGATCCGGACGCGCTCGGAGCTTTCAACGTTCGCGGTCAGCGCCATGTTATCCCTTGACGCCACCCATCGTCAGGCCCGCCACCATATAGCGGCGCAGCGCGAAATAAATCGCCACCGGCGGCAGCGAATACACCAGCGCGACCGCCATCATGTAGTTCCACGGCGCCTCGTCGCTGTCGAAGAACTGGTCGATCGCGACTGCCACCGTCGCGTTGCGCGGCGACGAGATCAGCAGGTACTGGTACAGGTATTCATTCCATGCCAGCAGCAGCGCATAGACACCGACAGCGACCAGCGCCGGCGCCATCAGCGGCAGGTAGATACGCCAATATATCTGCAGCGGCGTGGCACCATCGACCTTTGCCGACTCGTCCAGCTCCATCGGGATCAGCTTGCCGTATTGGTGCAGGATCAGAATCGCGTATGGCGTGGCAAACGTCACTTCAGCAGCAATCACCGACCAGAGGCTGTCCGTCAGCCCATACACGCCCATGAGGTGGACGAACGGGATGACCAGGAACGCAGTCGGCAGCACGTAGGTCAGCAATGCGATGTCGCTGATGATCCAGCCACGCCGCAACCGCATCCGTCCAAGAGCAAAGCTGACCAGCGACCCGATGACGACGGTCAGCACCATCGTCGCGGTCGCCATGTAGATGCTGTTGCCGAGCTGGTGCCAGAAATGCTCCAGGTACCAGTAGCCTTCGTTCCAGACGACGGTGAAGCTGTTCCAGTTCCAGTCTTCCGGCCAGATCGCGCCGGTGAACTCGTCGCCGTCATCGCTTAGTGCGATCAGCAGCATGTTGTAGATGGGAACCAGCGTCCAGATCAGCAGCGCAAGACCAAGCACCACCGAAGCGGCCTTGCGCAACAGCCGCCGCCGCCGCCAATTCGGCCGGGACATCGCAGGCTGCACCGTGGCCAATGCGATGCTCATAGCTGCACCCCGCTCATGCGGATCCGCCGCATCAGCAGCAGCACCGCCGGGATCAGGACCGGCAGTGCCGACATCATCGCCGCCACGCCGAGGTTCGGGTAGCCGAAGTCGAACGCCTGGTGGAAGCCGTAGGTCGCCAGCACGTCCGTCAGCCGCGCGGGTGCGCCGGAAGAGACGAAATACACCGTGGGGAAGTCGCCAATCGTCCATATGGTCGAGAGCAGCGTGGACACCAGGTAGACATTCGCCAATAACGGGAAGGTCACATAGAGCAGCCGCCGGAAGCCGGTTGCGCCGTCGATCTCCGCCGCCTCATAGACCTCCTGCGGAATCGCCATCCGTCCGGCCATGAAGATCAAGGTCCAGAACGGCATCCATTTCCAGATATAGGAAACGATGTTCGTGCTCATCGCCAGCGATCGCGACACCAGGAACAGCGGCCCGTCCTCGCCCGTCACCGCGCGCCACAGGCTGTCGAGCAGGCCCCACTCGGTGACCGCCATGTAATGGATGGACAGGAAGACGGTCAGCGCAGGCAGCGCCCAGGGCAGCAGATAGATCGCCAGCAGCGACCTGACCCACCAACTCCTGTTCATGAAGAAACCCGATAGCAGGAAGGCCAGGAACATCTGCACATTCACGCCAATGGCGACGAACAGCAGCGTATTGACCGCCATGCTCAGGTAGAGGGGGTCGGAAAACAGATGATCGTACAGCGACCAGTCGCTGCCCATCCAAAGTCCGAACACGACCGGATAGACCACGAAGGCTGCGAATACCGCCGCATAGGGGATGACGAAGGCAATCGCCCAGGTGGTGTCGGACCCTTGCAGGCGGACGCGCCAGGGCGGACGCCGCGATCGGCTTACCCCGACAGTCCGACCGAACCCAAGTGCCTGCTGCGTACTGCTCATCGTGACACCACCGCGCCGCAGCGTTGGAGATGCCTAGCCCTTGACGCCACCCATGGTCAGCCCGGCCGCCATGTAGCGACGGAACCCGTAGTACAGGATCAACGGCGGCAGCGCATAGATGATCGCCGTGGCCATCATGTAGTTCCACGGCGATTCGTCGCTGTTGAGGAACTGCGCCAGGGCGACTGCCACAGTCATGCTCTCCGGCGTCGACAGCATCAGGAAGTTGTAGAGGTACTCGTTCCATGCCAGCAGCAGCGCATAGGTGCCGACCGCGACCAGTGCAGGCGCCATCAGCGGCAGGTAGATCCTGGTATAGATCTGCAGCGGGTTGGCGCCGTCGATGCGCGCCGACTCATCGAGTTCGATCGGGATCGACTTGCCGTACTGCGAGAAGATGAAGATCGCGTACGGCGTGGAGAACGTCACGATCGACAGGATTACCGACCACAGGCTGTTGGTCAGGCCATAGATCTGCATGATGCGATACAGCGGGATCGCCAGGAACGATGCCGGGATCACGTAGGTCATCAGCGCCGCGTTGGTCAGCATCCAGCCATTGCGCAGGCGCATGCGCCCGACCGTGAAGCTGGCCAGCGTGCCGATCAGCAGGGTGAGGAACATCGTCATCAGGCCGACGAAGAAGCTGTTGCCGAACTGATGCCAGAAGCGGGCGAGGTACCAGAAATCCTGCGTCACCACGACCTCGAAGCTCTCCAGCGTCGGGTGCTCCGGCCAGATCGTGCCGCTGAAGATGTCGTTGTGGCTGTCCAGCGAGATCATCACCATGTTGTAGATCGGCGTGACCGACCAGACGAAGATGACGAAGCCCAGCGCCATGCAGGCCGCCTCGACCCCGTAGCGCCGCAACCGGTAGGACAGCGGCGAACGGACTCTGCGGCCGGCGGTGGTGGCGCTCACAGTTGCACCTCGTTCATGCGCAGCTTGCGCATCAGGATGAAGACCAGCGGAATCAGCAGCGGCAGCGCGGTCATGACCGTCGCGACGCCGAGACGCGGCAGCGCGGTGGTGAACGCATAGCGGATGCCGAGTGTGGCTAGCACCTCGGTGGACATCGCAGGACCGCCGCCCGAGACGAAATAGGTCGAGTTGAAGTCACCCAGGGCAAAGATGGTGTCGAGAAGTGTGCAGACGATGTACAGGTTCGCCATCAGCGGCAGGGTCACGTGGGCGAACCGTTTCAGGCCGGTCGCGCCATCCACCGATGCGGCCTCGTACAGCTCCTGCGGGACCGCCATCCTGCCGGCCAGCAGGATGATCGTCCAGAACGGCATGGTCTTCCAGATGTAGGCACCGATGTTGGCCGCCAGCCCGGTCCAGTGGTCATTCAGGTAGATCGGGCCGTCGATGCCGAACAGCAGATACAGGGCATTGTTCAGCATGCCCCACTGGCCGTTCATCAGCCAGTGAATCGATATGTAGGCAGGCAGTGCCGGCGTGGCCCATGGCAGGATGAACACGAGCAACAGTGACTTGGTCCACCAGCTTTTCCGCAGGAAGAAGCCCGACAGCAGGAAGGCCAGCAGCATCTTCAGGTTCACGCCGACGCCGACATAGATCACCGTGTTGAGCACGGCAGTCAGGTAGCGGGGGTCGTCGAACAGTTGAGTGTAGAGCGCCGGATCGCTACCGAGCCAGAGCCCGTAACAGATCGGATAGATCACGAAGGCGAAGAACACCAAGGCGTAGGGTATGGCGAACGCGACCGCCCAGATGTAGTCCGACCCTTGCAGACCGCCGTGCCATGCACGCCGCGCAAGACGCGTAGGTGCCAGGCCCCGTCCGACGGCAAGAGTCTGCTGTGTGACGCTCATGTTCGCCTCGCAGAATTACATAACGACCTTCGCGAATATCTCGGCGCACCGCTTGAAAGCCTTGTCCACCGCGTCGGCCGGCTTCATGCCGCTCTTGATGACATCGGCGTGCGCCTGGCCCCAGAGCTGTTCGGCGTTGGCCTGCCCCCAGGCCGGTGTGAAACCCTCGAAGACCGGCAGGGTCGGATTGAGCACGGCTTCCGTGATGTACGGCTTCAGGCAGGGCATCTCGGTGCTCAGCCAGAACGGGTCGTCCTTGACGATCTGCGGGATCGCCGGCGCCCAGCGGCCGAGGCCGCCCTTCAGGTTCTCGTTCATCACGTTCGGCTGCATGAAGTACTTCATGAAGTCCTTGGCAACCTCGACGCCCTTCGCCCCCTTCGGGATGTAACCGCCGCCGGCGTTGACCTGGGTCTTCATCGGCGTGCCATCGTTCTTGAGCTGAGGTGCCACCGTCTGCATGTCGTGGTAGAACGCCTGCTTATCCTTGATCATCGCCAGTTCGGTGGACAGCGTGCCGTCGAAGTCCATCACAAACAGCTTCTCGTGGTAGCCGTTGTTGTCGTCGGCATCGTTCCAGCTCAGCGCCTCGGGCGGAACCACGCCTTCCTTGTACAGGTTGGTCATGAACTCCACCGACTTGATCGCCGCTTCGCGAACCTTCGGGTCGTCCACGTGCAGCTTGCCGTCCGACGTGACGATGCCCTCGCCGCCGTTGGCGATCATGAAATGCACGAACAGGTTGTTGCCGTCGTTCGGTCCGACCGTGGTGATCTGCAGGCCACAGGCATAGACCTTGCGCATCCCTTTGGAGCGCAGCGGAGCCTGCGCCTGTTTCAGGTAGGTCCAGATGCCGTCCCACTCCTTGGGGATTTCCGACATCTTGAGCCCGGCCTTCTCGACCAGGTCGCCCCAAATATGGAATGGCGTGGCGCCTTGCTTGATCGGGCAAAGGTAGTAGCTGCGCTTCTTGGTCACCTTATTGTAGAAGGTCGAGCAAAGTTTCGCGGTTTCCGAAAGTTGCGACTCGTACGGTGTCACCACGTCGGACACATCGACCAGCTTATCGTCCCAGGCGTTTTGCGGCAGGATCGACGACGGCGCATCCATGAACACCAGGTCCGGCACGTCGCCGCTGGTCAGCGCAGATATCGTCTTCTGGTTCATCGCCATGAACGGCATGATGCTGTAGTCGAGCTTGTTGCCGCTGGCCTTCATGTAGTCCTCGGCGACCTGCCGCATGGCGGCGTCTTCCTGAGGGATGAAGCCCTGGTTCAACCAGCAGACCGCGGTCTTCGCCTGTGCGTTCGCGATGTATGGACGCGCCAGAGCGCCCGCTGCTGCCACGCCCACGGATCCAGCAAGCACACTACGCCGGCTCATACCAACCACGGCCGCTCTCCTTCCCTGTTGCCGGCCGCTTTTGGCGCCGGCGATTTTTTGGATTGGATTTTATCCAGTTTGGCAAGACTACGGCGACCCCCCGAGCGTAGTCAAACCCCCTTTCCGCTGTACCCGCGGATGCGGGGTGCCATTCGGGACTAACCCACGATGGCATTTCCGGCCCCCGCTCGACCGCCAGGACGACCGGCGCGCCGGCGCTACCCGAAGGTGTACTTGGCGAAGATCGCCTCCGCGCGGCTGAATGCCTTGTCCACCGCCGCTGCCGGCGTCATCCCGTTCTTGATGACATCGGCGTGCGCCTGGCCCCAGAGTTGCTCGGCATTGACCTGGCCCCAGGCTGGATTGAAGCCGTTGTAGGCGGGGATGGTCGGCCCCAATACGGCCTCGTGCACATAAGGCGACCGGTGCGGGTCGTCCTTGGTATCGGTCCACCACGGGTCGTCCTTCACGGTCTGCGGGTAGACCGGCACCCAGCGGCCCAGGCCACCTTTCAGGTTCTCGTTCATTACCTGCGGTTGCATGAAGTACTTCATGAAATCCTTCGCCACGGCGATGTTCTTCGCGCCCTTCGGGATGAAGCCGCCGCCGGCGCCGAGGAAACAGGGCATCGTGCTGCCGTCATTGCGGTTCGGCAGCCCCATCACCACGGCTTCCTCGTAGTACGCCTTCCTGTTGGTCTTGATCATCGCAAGTTCGGTGGACAGCGTGCCGTCAAGGTCCATCACGAACAGTTTTTCGTGGTAGGCGTTGTTGTCGTCGGCATCGTTCCAGCTCAGCGCCTCCGGCGGCACGTAGCCTTCCTTGTAGCAGTTCGTCATGTACTCCACCGACCGGATCGCCGCCTCGCGGACCTTCGGGTTGTCGGTGTGCAGCTTGCCGTCGCGCGTGACGATATCCTGGCCGCCATTGGCCACCATGAAGTAGCTGAACAGGCCGTTGCCATCGTTCGGCCCGACGGTGGTGATCTGCATGCCCATGGCGTACAGCTTGCGCATTCCCTTGGCGCGCAGTTCCTTCTGCACCGGCTTGAAGAAGTCCCAGAATGCATCCCAGGTCTTCGGCGCCTCGGACAGCTTGAAGCCGGCCTTGGTGACCAGGTCGCCCCAGATGTGGAACGGCGACGTCGCCTGCTTGACCGGAGCAAGGTAGAACGCGCGCTGCCGCGTGGTGCCGTTGTAGAAGCTGGAGTTCAGCAGCGCGGTCTCGCTGAGCCTGGATTTTTGCGCCTCCACGACATCGCTGACATCCACCAGCTTATCGTCCCAGGCGTTCTGCGGCAGGATCGTCGCCGGCGCATCGTGGAATATCAGGTCCGGCACATCGCCGCTGGTGATCGCGGATATCGCCTTCTGGTTCAGCGCCGTGAACGGCATGATGCTGTTCTCGATCTTGTTGCCGCTGGCCTTCTCGTAGTCCGCGACAGTCTTGCGGAATGCGGCGTCCTCCTCCGGGACGAAGCCCTGCACCTGCCAGACGATAGCCGTCGTGGCTGCAGCGTTGGCGATGTAAGGCCGTGCGAGAGCTCCGGCTGCCGCCAGACTCAGCGACCCGCGAATCACCGACCGCCGGCTCATGGTGTTCATGGCCGTTCCTTCCCTGCTGGCCGGATCATGCCATGCCCGGCGCCGCTGATCGTTCGGGACCGTAGCATGCGCCATTTCGGCACATCGAATCAAATAATTCGTGCTAAATTCCGAAGTTCGATCAATCGGAAGTGTCGGCCGGCATCGCACCATGCAGCGGATCGGGGAGACGATTGCAATGAGGTATCAGTGGGTCTGGCCTCAATGAGTACTGGCCTCGGTTGCGCTGCTGATCGCGCATGGGTCACCGGCCAGCCAGTCCGTTGCGCAGGTCGTGGTGAAGCCTGTGGTTTCGACCGCAACGACGCCAAGCGGACAGCCGATCGCTTTTTCCGCAGAAGGACGGCAGAAGGACGTACAGGTCGTCGCACCACCCGGCTCCTGGTGGTTGACCAGGCCCAGGGCGAACTGAGCAACGTGGTGCTGCGACAATAGGCTCCCACTCTGCGTCAACCGATCGTCCGGCTTCGCCGGCACACCTGTGTCACATCTGTGTCGGCAGCGACGATGCCTCCGCTCGCGGTCCCTCCCTCCCTTCCTTCCGCCGCTGTGCTACTCTCCCTCGACACCACCCGCTCGGAGGAACGCGCCATGGACGCACGCACACCACAACCCGGCGAAGTCACCGACCGCAACCTTGCGCTTGAACTGGTGCGTGTCACCGAGGCGGCAGCCCTCGCAGCATCCGCCTGGATCGGCCTGGGCAAGAAGAACGAAGCCGATGGCGCCGCGGTCGAGGCCATGCGCAAGGCGTTCGACCAGGTTGCCATCGAGGGCACCGTCGTCATCGGCGAAGGCGAAATGGACGAAGCCCCGATGCTCTACATCGGCGAAAAGGTCGGCTCCGGCGGACCGCGCATGGACATCGCGGTCGATCCGCTGGAGGGCACCACTCTGACCTCCAAGGGCGGCCCGAGCGCACTCGCCGTGGTGGCGCTGGCGGAGCACGGCAATTTTCTGCACGCGCCGGACATCTATATGGACAAGATCGCCGTCGGCGGCGGCCTGCCGGATGGCGTCGTGGATCTCGACGCGGCAGTCGGCAGGAACCTGCGCGAACTCGCCAAGGCGAAGCAGTGCGAGGTGTCCGACCTGGTAGCCTGCATCCTCGATCGCGACCGCCACAAGGAGTTGATCGCCAAGGTGCGGGAAGCCGGTGCGCGCATCATGCTGATCAGTGATGGCGACGTCGCCGGCGTGGTCGCCACGGCGACGCCCGATTCGGAGATCGATATCTACCTGGGTTCCGGCGGCGCACCCGAAGGCGTGCTGGCGGCCGCTGCGCTGCGTTGCATCGGCGGCCAGATGCAGGGCCGGCTGATGTTCGAGAACGACGAGCAGATCGAGCGCGTGCGATCGATGGGGCATCCGGATCCGCTGCGCAAATTCTCGCTCGAGGAGATGGCGAAAGGCGACGTGATGTTCGCCTGCACCGGCGTCACCACCGGCACCATGCTGCGCGGCGTGAAGCGCTTCGGCCACGGCGCAATCACCCACTCCATGGTGATGCGCAGCAAGTCCGGCACGGTTCGGCTGGTCGAGGCGCATCACAATCTTCGTACCAAGACCTGGCTGCACAATTGACCAACGGCGTGCCGGCGACCGACTGCGTGCCGGCGACCGACTGGGTGTTGGGCGTCGGCCGCAGCCTGAGTGGCAGGCGTTGGGTGTGGCGCGCCGGCGAGGACCGCGTCGGCCTCGGCATCGCCCAGCGTATGGGCGTGCCGGAAATCGTCGGCCGCCTGCTCGCCGCGCGTGGCATCGCGATCGACGCCGCCTGCGACTACCTCGATCCGACCTTGCGGGCATTGCTGCCCGATCCTTCGATGCTGATCGACATGGATATCGCGGCGGAGCGCCTTGCCTATGCGGTACAGCACAGCGAGATGGTCGGCGTATTCGGCGACTACGACGTGGACGGCGCGTGCAGTTCGGCGCTGATGGTGACGCTGCTGCGGCAACTGGGCTGCGAGGTGTTGCACCACGTGCCGGACCGCATGATGGAGGGCTACGGCCCGAACGGACCGGCGTTGCATTCGCTGGTGCTGCGCGGCGCGCGGCTGATCGTCTGCGTCGATTGCGGCACCGCCGCGGCGGAGGCACTGGGCTTCATCGCCGGCGACGCCGACATCGTGGTGCTGGACCACCACAAGGCGGAGGGGCCACCGCCGGCCATCGTCGCCACCGTCAATCCGAACCGGCTCGACTGCACATCCGGGCTCAGCATGCTGTGTGCGGCAGCGGTGGCGTTCCTGACCGCCGTCGCGACAGTGCGCACCTTGCGCCGCCAGGGCTTCTTCAATGCCCGCAAGGAGCCCGACCTGATCGCCCTGCTCGATCTCGTCGCGCTGGCGACGGTGTGCGATGTCATGCCGTTGACCGGGGTGAACCGCGCGCTGGTCTGTCAGGGGCTGAAGGTGATGGCGCGGCGCGCGCGGCCTGGCGTGGCGGCACTTCTCGACGTCGCGCTGGTGCGCGATCGGCTGTCGGCGGCGACCTGTGGCTTCGCCCTCGGCCCGCGCATCAACGCCGCCGGGCGGATCTCCGAAGCGGACCTCGGGCTGCGGCTGTTGCTGTGCGAGGACCCGGTCGAGGCGGCCGCGCTTGCCGCCACGCTTGACGCGGTGAACCGGCAGCGCCAGGAGGTCGAGGCGTCGATGCTGGACGACGCGTTGCGCGCCGCCGAAACCCAGGCGGGCAGCGGGCATGCCGCACTGGTGGTCAGCGGACCAGCCTGGCATCCGGGAGTCGTCGGCATCGTTGCCGGACGCATCAAGGAACGCTTCAATCGTCCGGCCTGCGTTGCCGGTATTGCCGACGGTGTGGCTAAAGGCTCCGGCCGTTCGGTTCCAGGACTGGATCTCGGCGCCGCGGTGATTGCGGCACGCCAGGCTGGTATCCTCAAGACCGGCGGCGGCCATCCCATGGCGGCCGGTTTCTCGCTGGCGCCGGAGCGCCTGGCCGATTTCCATGTGTTTCTCGACGAACGCCTGGCGGCCGCGGCCCTGCTGCCGACTGCCGCCGACCTGACGGTGGAGGGCACGCTGGCGGTACTCGGCGCCACGACGGAACTGGCTCGCCATCTCGGCCGCCTCGCACCGTTTGGCGCAGGCAATGAGGAGCCGATGCTGGTGCTGCAGCGTGCCCGTGTGCTGCGTGCCGATCGTGTCGGCCGCGAGGGCAATGCGATCCGTGCCTTCGTGGAGGGCGAGGGGGGCGGACCGCGGCTGAAGGCGATGCTGTTCCGGGTGCGGGACGGTGCCTTGGCGGAGACGATGCTGGCGGGCAACGCGATGCCACTGCATATCGCCGGCCATTTGCGCGCCGAGGAGTGGAATGGCGCGGTCAATCCTGGATTTATCATTGCCGACGCCGCGCCGGCTTGACCCTGGAGTGCCCCTCCGCTACCCACCGCTGCCCTCGGGCTCGATCCGAGAGGCGGGCCTGCCGAGGCATCGCTGTCCCGTTCGTCTAGAGGCCTAGGACACCAGCCTTTCACGTTGGTAACACGGGTTCGAATCCCGTACGGGACGCCAGTTCCCGTTCTTTCAATGCTTTCAATAGGTTACGCGAGATCGGGAGACGGAGCGGCCCTTTACGGTGGCCGCCCTGCTGAGCGCCTCGGGGTCCGTCTGGGCGCCCAATGGTCGTGGCTATGGGGCCACGTTATGGGATGCCGTCCGGTTGCGCCTCCTGACCGGCTTGCGCATCGCCGAACTTTCGGACCTCCGTGTAAAGGACCTCGTAGACAATCAGACCGTCGTTTCCGTCCCTCGAGGCAAGACGCGCAACGCCCGCCGCGTTGTCCCCTTGCCGATAGCAGCCCCGCAGGTGGTTGCCCTGCGAATGGCCGACCCCCCGACACTTCCCCTGACGCCCCTCTTTGCCATCACCGCTAGCCTGATGGGCCAGGAGCGGGGAACGATAGCCCTCGACTTGTATTCGGGAGGGGCTGCGTTGGACGCGCTAAAGGCTGCTGTAGCGGACCTGGAAGACCGGGGGTTGCACGGGGAGGTCGTCCAGGCGTTGGGAGAGACGCTGGACCAGCGACCCCGGATGGTGCGATTCGCGCCGGTCGGTGCCGAGAAGGCTGCGGCCTAGGACCCCAGGAAGCGCACCTACGTGCGCCTGCCCGCGCCATTAGGGAACGCAACAGGGCTGTGCCCGTGGAGCGGACCGACTAGCCTAAATCGACCGGTGTGAAGTTCCCTACGATGCCCACCGGTCTCTCGCGGTGGCCCCTGACGTGACCGGGCATCCGCCGCCGCAGCTTCCACTCCATCGCCAGCTTGTAAGCCGCCATTAGTCGCTACTGGCCGAACGAAACGCAGAACTAAACGCCCTTCGGCTCCAAGGCTGCGACGCTCCCACTCTCGTCGAGTTCGCACGATTACCTGTATCGTCCGAAAAAGTCGGAGCACAACCAACCGATGGAACCCATCTCCGAACCACTGGGGAGCGTCACATTCGGTCGTTTCCAGGTGTTGCCGCACCGCCGGGAGCTGTTGGCCGACGGGCGGCCGGTCAAACTCGGCGGGCGCGCCTTCGACGTGCTGATGGCGCTGCTCGAGGTGCCGGGAGCCGTCGTCGACAAGGACGTGCTGATGGCGCGGGTGTGGCCGAATCTGACAGTCGCGGAGAACAATCTGGCGGCCCAGATTGCCGCATTGCGTAAGGCGTTCGGATCGGAGCAAGGGCTGATCCGCACGGTAGCTGGGCGTGGTTACCAATTCACAGGCGAGACCCGGTTGCGGTCAGCTGCCACAGACGAGGCACCCGATGTGACTACGGCGGCGGCAGCCGAGGCGAACCAGCCGCCGACGAACCTTCCTGAGCAGGTGACAGAACTCATTGGCCGGGAGAAGGAGCTTGCGCAAGTCCTGGCTCTCGTCGCCGCCTATCGGTTCGTCAACCTCACGGGCCCCGGTGGCATCGGTAAGACGCGACTTGCCCTGACGGCCGCGCGTCAGTTGCTGCCGGGTTTTACCGATGGCGTATGGATAGCTGAGTTCTCGGCTTTCACCGATCCCGGCCTGGTTTCCACGACTGTTGCAGCTGCGGTCGGGCTCCAACTAGGCGCCGGTGAGATTTCGCCCCAGCGGGTGTCCCAGGCGCTGGCGCACCGGCGCTTGCTGCTCATCCTGGACACCTGTGAGCATGTGATAAAAGCCACCGCGACAATGGCCGAAGCCTTGCTGCAGGCTGGCTCGGGGGTGTGCATTATCGCCACCAGCCGAGAGCCGCTGCGGGCCGAGGGAGAGCAGATCTACCGGGTACCACCGCTCACCCTGCCCGCCGTGGAAGGCGAGGACACATGGCGATCCAGCGCGGTTCGGCTATTTGTCGTGAGGTCGCGCATGCTTGGAGCGCACGTCTCCGAGGATCAGCGTGTTGCACCAGCGATCGCGGGCATCTGCCGGCGGCTCGATGGCATTCCCCTGGCGATCGAGCTGGCGGCCGTGCGCACTGCGACGTTGGGCATCGAGGTGCTCGCCGCCAGTCTTGACGATCGGTTCGGTCTTCTGACCGGCGGATGGCGGATGGCCCTGCCGCGGCATCAGACCCTGCGAGCGACGCTCGATTGGAGCTATGAACTGCTGAGCGAGCCGGAGCGCGTGATCCTCTACCGCTTGGCAGTCTTCGCTGGCGCCTTCAGCTTGGGGGCGGCCGGCGCGGTTGCAGCGAACTCCGAACTCGCCCAGTCGGAAGTTGTCGACGGTCTTGCCGATCTGGTTGCGAAGTCGCTCGTTGCTGCGGACGTCACGAGCCTCGTTGCGCGCTATCGGCTGCTCGACACGACCCGGGCCTACGCGCTCGAAAAACTCAAGGCAAGCGGTGAGTACGAGCAGCTTCTGCGTCGTCACGCCGAGTACTATCGGGACCTGTTCGAGCGAGCGGAAGTTGAATGGGAAACCCGGCCGATGGTCGAATGGCTCGACGACTACGCTCGGTGTATCGACAATCTGCGCGCCGCACTAGACTGGGCGTTTTCGCCAATGGGCGCGATACATCGATCGGCGTCGCGCTGACGGCCGCCGCGGTGCCGTTATGGATTGATCTGTCGCTGCTTGACGAGTGCCGCAGCCGCGCCGAGCAGGCGCTTGCCACCCTCCGGAGCGGGGCGAGCGAGGACTTACGTGTCGAGATGAAGCTCCATGCCGCGCTTGCCGGCTCGTTGATATTTACAAGGGGCGCCGTTCCCGAGATCGGTGCAGCCTGGGCAACGGTTCTCGAGATCGCGGAGCGCCTTGATGATGACGAGTATCGATTGCGCTCGCTGTCCGGCCTGTGGGCTTTTCATAACGACAGTAGCGACTATCGCAACGCTCTTGTCCAGGCGCAAAAGGCCAGAAGCCTGGCGGCGAAGCGGCCCGACCCGAACGATCGCCTGATCTGCGAGCATATGATCGCGGTCTCGCGAGTTTTTCTAGGCGACTATCCGAGCGCTCGACGAGCTCTCGAACGCGTCGTTGCGAATTACGTTCAGTCTGACCGCAGTCCATACATCATCCGATTTCACGCCGACCCGCGGCTGCGGGCGAGGGTCGCCCTTGCGCGGACCCTCTGGTCGCAGGGCCTTCAGGATCAGGCGATGACCACCGCCCGAGATAGTCTCGAAGATGCCCACGCGGCCGCCCACGTCAATTCCCTGTGTTTTTCCCTGGCCATGGCGGTATGCCCGATAGAGCTGTTGAATGGCGACTTGGTTTCGGTTGAACAACACGCGGCGGCGCTGCTCGACCATTCGACACGTCACGCGCTGGCGCGCTGGGGGGCCTGTGGCCTCAGCTATCAGGGAGCACTCGCCGTCGCGCGCGGCGATGTCGTGAACGGGTTGCGGCTGCTGAAAATCGGATTCGAGGAACTCGAGGAAGATTGGTTCGCCTTATGGATCATCACACTCCTGTTTGCGGAAGCGTTAGGCCGCGCCGGACAGATCGTCGACGGGCTCGCGGTGGTCGAGAGAGGGATCGAGCGATCCGAACGCACCGCGGGCCGTTGGCTGATTTCAGAGTTGCTTCGTGCGGAAGGTGAGCTTCTGGTGTTGCATGGTGTGCCTGGAGCGACAGCGGCCGCCGAGGATCACTTTCGGCAAGCGCTCGACTGGGCGCGCCGGCAAGGCGCCCTGTCCTGGGAACTGCGCGCCGCCACGAGCCTGGCCCGGCTGCTGCGCGATCAGGGCCGTTCTGATGACGCGACAACTGTCCTGCAGCCGGTCTATGACCGGTTTACCGAAGGATTCGGCACGGCAGATCTAACCTCGGCAAGGACGCTTCTGCTCGAGCTGAGTGATGTAAGGCGCGACTGAGAGTGAGCAACAGCCAGCACCGCACACCAGGGCACAGGGCGAAATGGGTTCAGGCGCCAAGCTATCCCCCCTTATTCATTGCAAGGCAGGGATTCGCTGGCGGATGTAGCGTAAGCATCTGAACTGGCGGAGAGATTGGGGTGTCGAAGCCAACCTCTTGCCTAGTCGGACGCTGCCAAACCCGCCGTGACCGAGGATAACGTGTTGCCGTTCTCGCTGCCATGGTGCGGCGCAAGGAGATCACCGCCGCCTTTGGTGGCGGTCGCATCAGTTCCGACGGCGGCGTGATGCTGTTGGCATTGGAGGAGCGTCGCATGGGGATCGCAGCCAGGCTTGCTGCGGAGATCACCGACAGGCGCGACCGGACGCGGGTTGTTCACGCGCTTGCCGACATCCTGCGCGCCCTCATCCTGGCCATCGCGTGCGGCTACGAAGATGCCGACGGCCTGGATCATCTTCGGAGTGATCCCGCCCTCAAGTTGGCATGCGGTCACTTGCCGGACAGCGGCCGCGACCTGTGTTCGCAGCCGACCATATCACGTTGCGAGAACGCACCGAGCTTGCGCGAGGTGATAAAGCTGATGCGAGTCATGGTGGCGCTGTATTGCGGCAGCTACGACAAGCCACCCGCCTCGGTGACGCTCGATATCGACGATACCCTGGATGTCGTCCATGGCCACCAGCAACTGTCGATGTTCAATGCGCTTTGGACAAGTGCCGCGCAGGCAACTCGGATACTGGGCGCCATAGAGTCGGCTGCGGATAGTCCAATCCGGACCAATCAGGATCGGGCGGTTCTCACTGACTGAGGCAGCTCCTTGGACATGTACACCCGCCGCAGCCCCTTCTCCTCTCCTCGGTGCGTCTCGACAAAGCCAATGCGGGAGTAGAGGGCGATATTTTCCGTCATAGCCTCATTCGTATAGAGCCGGATGGAACGGTAGCCCGCCCTGAGGGCGGCTCGCTCTGCAAACTCCAGCAGCTTTCGGCCGATTCCGGTTCCCTGCCTGACCGGCTCGACGGCGACGTTGTCCAGCAACATGGTGTCCTTCTCGGGGAGAAGGACAAGAAGACCCCGAACCGCACCGTCGATCTCCATCACGTGGACCCGCCCATCTCGAATAAGCATGGCGTAATTGTCGCGCATCGGTCCCGGCTCGCATCCAATGCGCGGCACGTAGTGGGAATAGGCAGCTTTGACAATTGCCTCGACTGCGGGACGGTCTTCGATGGTGGCGATCCGGATTTCCTGATCCATCCGGAGATGGTAGGCGCGCTACCCGGAACGATAAAGGTCCGGTTTCGTGAAGAGTTTCGGGCGCCGCCAGGCGTACGAAAGTCTCCGAAGAACGAACCCTCGGGCCGCAGACGATGGTCTATGGGTATTTCTGTTTTCGGCTGAGCGTGGCGAAGTCACGACCGGCAGTGGGAAACGCGGGCCGTGACGCGATCTGTCTGAATCGTCGCTGCATCGGATGGCGTCGCCGGTGGGAACCGCTGGCAAGAGGGGGCTTCGGGGCGTCGCTGACGACGGATGGCGCGGCCTCGGGCGTTGGCCGCAATGAGGGTGCTGCGGCCGGGAACTGCGGCGGGCGGTGCCGGGTCACGGCGGATTTCCCCCGGTTGGTGGAGTGCAGTGCGGCGGTGCGCGGGGCTGACGCCAGCGCTCGAACGTCTCGATGATGATCATGTGTCCACCGCAGCATGGGCACGGCAGACGGGCATCGAGCGGCTCTTCCGGCATGTCGTGATCGAGCGGTGGCGCGACCGCCAGCAGCTTGCGTGCACGTGTGAGGCTGGCCTTGCGCGCCGAACCGGCGAGCAGGCCGTCGTGGCGATGCGGTGGAACCCGCGCGGCAGGACGTGAAGCAGGAAGCGGCGGACGAACTCGTCGGTGCCGAGTGTCATGACCTGCTGGCGGTCCGCGCCATCGCGGCGATAGTCCTTGTAGCGGAAGGTGACGCCGGTCTCGTCGAAGGCGAGCAGCCGGCGGTTCGAGATGGCGACGCGGTGAGTGTAGCGGGAGAGATAGGCGAGCGCTGCTTCGGGGCGGACCGGGGAGAGGTGGCGCACGAAGATCCGCCGATCAGCGAGTGGTGCGAGGCTGCCGAAGAAGCCAAGCCTGCCGGCATCGTTGAGTGCGATCAGTCTGGCGAGGAACAGGCGGCGGAACAGCGTGCCAAGGACGCGCACCGGCATGAGGAACGCCGGTCGCGAAGATAGCCAGCGCTGGCTCCGCCGCCCCCGGGCGTGCTCAATTCACGCACAACAGCCGGGCCTCTAGTCGCTCATCAACCGTGCCTATCCCGCGCAGCGGGTTCGTTCTCCGGCCACAAGACGCCCAAATCGGTCGTTCAAGGCCGCCTCGTCATCAATCGAATGCGGATTTTCGGCCAAGTGCGCCTGGATCATGGACTACTTCACAGAAGGCTGACCCCGAACAGCGGAGCGCTCCTCAACCGCCACCGGCGCCGCCGCGATCCGCATCGGCCGGTTGGCAATGAACACTGCGGCGCTGGCACCCAGCAGCATCATACAGCCGGCAATGACGAAGGCGGCGTTGAAGCTCGCAGTGATGTCGATGACATAACCGGTGACGATAGGCGACAGGAAGCCGATCACGTTGGCAGCGGCGACCTCGAATCCCATCGCCTTGCCAATATTGCGCGCGTCAGGCAGCAGGTCGTTGGTCAACGCGAACACTTGCGAGGTATTGGTGGCAATGCAGCCAATCGCCACCGCGATCATCCCCAATAGTACCGGAACGCTGTCCACGAACGGCACCGAGGCAATCAGCGCCGCTGCGGTCAGCGACGACCCGGCGATGAAGAACCGCCGGCGCCCAGTGTCCACGCCGCTGCCTTTCAGGAAGCGGTCGCTGATCTGCGCCACGCTGATCGAGATGACGAACGCGGCCGCATAAGGCACGGCGGTATAGAGGCTGGTGGTGCCGAGAGAGAGATGCCGTGCTGTCTGCAGATAACTCGGCAGCCACGAGAGGAAAAGGTAGGAGCAATACGCATCGGAACCGCCGATCAGCGCCAGTCCCCACAGGGTGCGCGTGCGCAGGAGCGCGCCGAGTCCCGCGCTGCCGGAGCGATCTGCGCGTTCTTCCGCCCGCATGCCGCGCTGCGCGATGATGATCTGCCGTTCGTCCTCCGACAGCCAGCAGACGCGTTCCGGCGGGCCGAACCAGCAAAGCCAAGCTACCAGCCAGACCAGGCCGATGGCGCCGGCGGCAACGAACGCCAACCGCCAGCCGACCGCCTGGATGAGGTAGCCGACGATCAGTGCCGACAACGCCGGTCCGGCGAACGCGCCGGCGTTGAACACAGCATTCACCGTGCCGCGCTCGGCGGCGGGGAACCACTCGCGCACGATGCGCGCGCCGACCGGGTTGGTGACCGCCTCGCCACCGCCCATAACGAAGCGTGACGCCATCAGCATGAGGTAGTTCACGCCGGCGCCAGTGCAGGCGGTGGCGATCGACCAGATCGTGATGCCGATGGCGGCCGTGCGCCGGGCGCCGAACCGGTCGACGATCATCCCCATTGGGATGCTGACCAGTACGTAGGCCCAGAGATACGACGAGAATAAATAGCCGAGCTGCACCGGGGAGAGATGGAACTCCTGCGCCACCGGTTTTGCCGCCATCGAGAGCGCGAGCCGGTCGATGTAGTTGATCGCCGTCAGCGAGAACAGGAATAGCGCGACGAAGCTGCGTTTCGGCATGGTCCCGTCACGCCGGCACGGCCAGGCCCGCGGAACGCGCCATCGCGTCGATCTCCGGGACGCGCAGCCGCAGCAGTGCATCCCTGAAGCTGCGCATCTCGTCATCCGGTGGCATGAGGTACGGCTTGCGCAGCCCGCCTTCCCAGCCCGGCAGACGCAGCGTCAGCATGCACATCTTGATCCAGCGGGCGCAGGGGCCCCATTGCATGATCAGCCGGTTGAACCGGCGGATGTTTGCCAGCACCTTGCCGGCCTCGGCGAAGCGCCCCGCCTGCGCGTGGTCGATGAAGCTCCGAAATGTCTGCGGGATGATGTTCGCCTCGGCCGCAAACAGTGTCGCCCCCAATGCCAGCGGATCGAGCGCGCCGGAGCCGAGTTGCCAGTGATACTCGATCGGCCGATCCACCATGTCCTGCAGGTCGATGAGATAGATCTGTGGCTGTGCGCTCAGCCGCGCGCCTACGATCTGCCTGTGGTTGCGGATAATGCTGGCGATGACGGCCGGTTTCGGGATGTAGCCCATGGTCGGGTTCACCGCGATTATCACCGGATGATCGATCGCCGACAGCACGTCGTCGAAATAGCCGACCAGCTCGCGATCGGTCGGGCGGTAGCCGTGGCGGCCTTCCAGCGTATAGAGATGAAGCGCGGCAACACCGGCCTCGATGGCGATGCGCGCCTGGGCGATCGTCGCGTCCGCGGTGTGTTCTTCCGGCAGGTTGGCGTGCGCGGGCACCTTCCCGCGGCATGTCTCGACGCCGAGACGATACATGGTGTGCAACTCGTCCGGTGTCATGGCGTGGGTTTCGCCGTTGCCACCGCTGCCGAGATAGAGACCGAGGCGCGCGTCGATCTGGCGCTGGAGGTAGCCACGAAAGCCGACCTCATCGATGCCGCCATGCGGTGAGAACACGGTGGCGCACATGGTGAAGAAGTCTGACATCGGCATTTCCTCCTTTATGGTGGGACCATGGCACCGACGCCACCAACGCGACAAGTACAGTTGGTTCAGCGGATCAAAGTGCGATTTACAGTACGATCAGCATTCGATCTCGCCTCGGTTTTCCCGAATAACCGCAAGGAGTAGAACTTAACGCCGTAAGGGCAGGTAGCCGCGGCGGCACTTGCCTATTGGTCAGCCGACCGGCACGGCTAACCTCGAGCCTCGAGAGTTCAGGTGGTGCTGGTGGGTGGCAAACTTCTGGAAGACCGGGCAGCGCCTTGGGCCCGCGCATTCTATTCTTCCTGCATCACTATCGGGCACAGAGAATCACGGCTCCGCTAAACTGCCAAGAAGTTTCCGCGACGGGACACTATGCGGTCCGCTGCCTGTGACGTATAATATGGAGCGTAGCTGCATTTGTGGATCACTACGCGGAATGAGCCGATCTCAGCATGAATGGAACGCATACGGGACCTCGACTGTGCAATGATCGCTTGTCAGTTTGATGTGCTGATCGTTGGCGGCGGCCCGGCCGGCTCCACCATTGCCGCATTGCTCGCCCAGCGAGGCGAAAAAGTCTGTCTGGCGGAGAAGGACCGGCACCCCCGATTCCACATCGGCGAGTCGCTGCTGCCGATGAATGTTCCGCTCTTCGAAACGCTCGGCGTAAAGGAGGCGATCGAGAGTATCGGCATGCCGAAATATGGGGTCGAGTTCGTCTCACCCTGGCACGATAAAACGTCGCTGCTGGATTTTGCCCAGTCCTGGGACAAGAACCTGTTCTATTCGTATGAGGTGCGCCGATCCGAGTTTGACCACATCCTGATCAGGAATGCCGCTGCCAAAGGCGCGTGCGTCATCGAGGGCTGCCGCATCTCGCAGGTGGAGTTTCCGCCGACAGGCGGCGTGGTCGCGACCGGACTGGACAGCGACGGACAGGAGCGTCGATTCGAAGCGAAGTTCCTGGTTGACGCATCCGGCCGCGACACGCTGCTGGCCGGCCGTCTCGGCATCAAGCAGCGCAACCGCCGGCATGCCAGTGCCGCCGTGTTCGGCCATTTCACCGGCGCGCGGCGTCTGCCAGGCAAGGCCGCAGGCAACATCAGCATCTTCTGGTTCGATCACGGCTGGTTCTGGTTCATTCCATTGGCCGATGGCACCACCAGCGTCGGCGCTGTCTGCCCGCCAGAGTTCATGAAGCAGCGCAAGACGGACGTGAGCAGCTTTCTGAAAAGCCTGATCGCCCAAAGTCCGGCGCTGGCAGAACGCCTTGCCGATGCACAGATGACGGGGCCGGCGACCGCCACGGGAAACTACTCGTACCGCGCCAAGAGGATGTCGGGGAAGAATTACATCATGCTCGGTGACGCCTACGCGTTCATCGATCCGGTGTTCTCAACCGGTGTGTTTCTTGCCATGAAAAGCGCCTTCCTCGGCGCCGATGCGGTAACCGCCTGCCTGCATGGACCGCGCGCGGAAGCCAACCGCGCACTACGCCGCTTCGAGGCGGAAGTGCGCGCTGCACTCACTCGGTTTTCCTGGTACATCTATCGGGTCAATACCCCCGCCATGCGCGACCTGTTCATGGCGCCACGCAACCATTTCCGCATGCAGGAGGCGATGCTGTCGCTGCTGTCCGGTGATGTGTTCGCTGATTCGCCGATCCACTCCCGGCTGCTGCTGTTCAAAGGCGTCTTCTATCTCAAGACATTCATCATGCGGCAGGCACACCGATTGGCTGCATGGTCTACCGTTCGCTCCCGCGAAGCATGAATTTTGTCCATTCAGGCACCCCTGCGACAGCCCTTCTTGCAGGCAGGACGCGCCTACGCGGCGGCAATGTCGCTGCGACCCGCCATGCGGTGATCATTCCCAGCTACAACACCGGCACAAGGCTATTCGACACCGTCGCGGCAATCCGCCGGCAGGAATGGCCGGTCTGGGTGATCATCGATGGCAGCACCGATGGGACCGGCGAGGAACTTGCGCGCATTGCCGCCAATGATCCCGCTCTGCACATCTGCGTGCTGCCGCAAAACCGCGGCAAGGGTGCCGCGATCCTGCATGGACTGCGCCTGGCTCATACGAACGGGTTCACGCATGCCGTGACCGTCGACGCGGACGGTCAGCACTCCGCTGATCATATAGAGGGACTCGTTGCCCTGTCCGATGACTATCCGGAAGCGATGATACTCGGTGTGCCCGTGTTCGATGCGAGCGCACCCGCGATCCGTATCACCGGTCACGTTGTGGCGAACTTCTGGGCAAACCTCGTGACGCTGTGGGCAGGAATTGGCGATTCGCTGTTCGGCTTCCGGGTCTATCCGATCGCTCCACTGTTGCGGACGTTCGAGCAGACGCGCTGGATGCGGCGCTTCGATTTCGACTCGGAGGCCGCCATCCGGCTGGCCTGGCAGGGCGTGCCACCGATCAACGTGCCGACCCCGGTTCGCTATTATCGCCGCGAGGACGGGGGGGTCTCACATTTCAATTACCTGCGCGACAATGCTCTGCTTGTCCTGATGTACACGCGACTGTTCGCTGTGCTGCTTGCCAATCTGCGCGGCCCCTTGGCGCGGCGGTTCAGATCATTCCGCCATTGATGGGAATGATTTGCGCGGAGATGTAGCCGGCCGACTCTGATGCCAGGAACTGCACAAGATCGGCAACCTCCTCGGGCGTGCCGGCGCGCTTCATCGGCACCAACCGGCCGATCATCTCCTGATCGAATGCCTTGCCCGCCATCGGCGATGCGATGATGCCGGGCGCCACGGTATTCACGGTGATGCCGCGACTGGCGAGTTCCAGCGCGAGCGCCCGCGTCGCGCCGTGCAGCCCGGCCTTGGCCGCAGCGTAGTTCACCTGGCCGCGGTTGCCGGCCAGTGCCGCGACCGAGGAGATGTTGATGATCCGTCCCCAGCGCTGGCGGATCATCGGCATCAGCAGTGGTTGCGTGACATTGAAGAAGCCATTGAGCGTGACATCAATGACGCTGGTCCACTGCGCGCGACGCATGGCGGGCAACACCGCGTCATCATGGATGCCGGCATTGTTGACCAGGATCTCGATCGGGCCATCCGCCAGCACATCGGCAAGCGCCGCCTCCACGGTCGGCGCGTCAGCCACGTCGAATACCACGACCGACGCCGATTGGCCGGTGGCGGTTATTTCCGACGCAATCCGCGCGGCGCGATCCACATTGCTGTTGGCCTGGATATAGACATGCCGCCCGGCCGCGGCGAGCTTGCGACAAATCGCTTCTCCGATGGCGCCACTGCCACCGGTCACCAGAGCGCGCCTCATTGCGACGGCCCCATATCGAGCACCACGGCCGCCTGCCCGGACAGCACCGGCCTCGCGTCGCATGTCAGGTTGAAGCGATAGATCACCCGGCCTGCATCCGCGATCAGCAACTCGGCTGCCACCCGCAATTCGCTCTCCAGCGTATCAAGCCGCTCCACGGAGCACGTCACGTCGCGCAGGCTCGCCAGATAGCCTGCAGTGGGACGCCGTCCACCGCTCGCCAGCGCGCCATGCACGGCCATCGCCTGCGCCGCGTATTCGACGCCGCAGACCACCTCCAGACGGCCACGCGCCGCCAGCGGATTGGTCGGCGTGCGATGACTGGAGGCCAGGCAGGCGATGGTCGTGGCATCCCAGGCAATCACAGCATCCAGCAGGCACATCGCGCCGGCGTGCGGGATCAGGGTTGCGATCTGCGTCCTGTCCATCGGCAACGTCATGCCGGACGTACCGCGATGTCGACGCCATCCAGATGGATCGTTCCGACGTCACGGCGGCCGACGGCGGCAAGCAGCGGCAGGCTGCGGGCAGCAGGGTTGCCCAGACGCAACCGTTCGAGTTGGAAGTCCGCCATACTGGTTGCAGATGCAATAGCATCCACTACCGCGATCGTCACGTCCGCGAGCGCCCGTTCGCTCCTTTCCGGTGCCAGGACCAAGGCCACGCTGAACATGCAATCGAGCGGTCGCACCGCGTGCAGCGGCTCGGGATAAGGTACATCGTAGGCGATCAACGTGACCGGACAATCCTGCAGCGTCGCCTGCACCGCTGCTTCGAGCAGCCCAGCGGCGAAGCTGCTGTCGAACGCGCACAACGAGGTGCTTGCTGCACGCGAGCCCGTCGCGACCGCCCAATAGCCGGATGGCGCATTGTGAACCGAGTTATGAAAGCGCGTCGGTGACAGCTCGCGTTGCTCGGTCGCGAGCACGGACAGGATGTCGTGGATTGTCTCGCCGTCTCCGCCGGACGCGGTGAAGACCATGGCCATGTCGGCAGGGTCGCGATCGGCACCGGCCAGAGCCTCGATGCCGGCGGCGATCGCCAGTCGAATCGTCAGCCCGGCCCGTCGCCGCTCTGCCGGCGGCAACAGATCGACAGGCGGAAGGCGCACTGGCGTGGGTTCGTACGGCGCGTCACCGGCCAGCACGGTCCGGGCGGCGGACCATCCGGCAAGACCAGGGCCGACAAGGCCAATGCCTTCCACGAATACGCGCATCACTGCATCCGGCCGAATATCAGGCTGCAGTTGCCGCCGCCGAAGCCAAAGGAGTTGCTGAGCACCGTATCGACCCGGGCCGGCTCGCTGGTCAGTTGATAGCGACTACGGAACGCTGGATCGACTGTTGTCGTGTGCGCGCTGCCGGGCAGCAAGCCATGGCGAATTGCCAGCACGGAGAGGATGGCCTCGACAATCCCTGCGGCGCCCAGCGTGTGGCCGGTCTGACCCTTGGTGGAGCTGCACGGTGTGTCGTGGCCGAACAACGCCGCCACTGCGAGGTCTTCGGCGGCGTCGCCCACGCGCGTCGCGGTACCATGCAGGTTGATGTAGTCGATATCCGTCGATACCAGGCGTGCCGATGCCAGCGCCCGCTCCATTGCCAGTTTAGCGCCGATGCCCTCGGGATGTGGCGAGGACATATGATACGCATCGTTGCTCTCGCCGACGCCCAGCAGCATGACGGAATCGTCAGACTGCGCCTGGGGTTTTTCCAGCAGAGCGAAACCGGCCGCCTCGCCAATGGAGATGCCGTCGCGCGCGGCGTCGAACGGGCGGCACGGGCCAGGCGCATTCAGAGCAAGCGCGTGGAAACCATACAGGGTGGTAAGGCATAGCGTGTCCGCACCACCCACGATGGCGGCATCGCACAGACCGGCCTCGATCATGCGCGCGGCGCTGCCGAACGCCTTGGCAGTCGATGCGCAGGCGCAGGAGACAACGAACGATACGCCGGCGATGCCAAGCCGCAGCCGCAGAAAGGCCGCGAGCGAAGCCGTGTTGTGCGTCCGCGGATAATCGAAGCCCGCGGGCAATGCCAAGGTCGCTGCATCGCGCGCCCTGTATGCCAGCTCCGCCTGCAGTATGCCGGAGGTGCTGGTGCCCAGGAACAGGCCGATCCGCCGCGCGCCGTACTTCGTCACAGCCGCTCCCACCGCATCCTCGAACCCGTCCTGCCCAAGCGCCATTTCGGCGAGACGGTTGTTGCGGCAATCGAAGGCGGCAAGCGCCTCCGGCAACGCAAAGTCGGCAAGCGTCGATACTTCGCCGAGACAGGTCGGCAGCCTAACCGTCTCGAATTCGCAGGGCCGCAGACCGCTGGCGCCGGAATGTAGCGCCGACAAGGTAGCCAGCTGCCCTGCACCGATGCAGGAGACGATGGAGAACTGGCTGATCTGCAATGGACTCATTGTATTCCGCGTGTCTGCTAACTTGAAGCGCCGGATAATTTGGCGCGGATCACGTCTACTCTCGCATTCGCACGGGCAATGGTATCATGGTAGCTCTGATAAAACGCAGCACGGTAGCCGGGCGCATCGGGCGGCAGGCGTTTGGCCAGGATCGCGGAGTACTCCTGCGAAAAATACGCCAGGTTGACGGCAAGATCGGTATAGCGGGGTTCGGCGAAAATCCTATCGAACCGCGCCTGATAGTGACCGAATATCGCCTCGTCGTAAAAGATCAGTCTCAAATGAGTGCCGTAAATATCATTCGGCTGCACCGCTGGCCTGGCCTCGGCCAACGCGCCCGGCTGGGTCGCAATCCATGCCTCGTGCAAAAGCGCGGAGCGGGTGGTCTCGTCGTCGTACAGCGCGTCTGGATCGTCGATCGGCATATCATTTGTGCGTCGCATCAAATTGACAAATTCATTCTTGGGAACGGGAAAGTCGAACGCAGCAATCAGCAGTGGTCGATCCGTCTTCCATTCCGGCCATAAGCCAATGGCTGCCAGCGCGTTATGCGCGAGGTAGGCGCAATTATTGCGCAAAACGTCCCAATGGAACTCCTTTCGGCCCGAACGATACGGCTCGTTCAGCGCATTGAGGTAGTGCACGATGATGTCCATCTTGCCGCGGTCCAGCGGAACGCGGGCACAATAGCGATCCCGCGCAAAGTCCACTGCATAGTCGGTGGCAATCGAGATCTCGTACATGAAGTCTCGTTCCGACATGTTCGCCGGCTTGTCCTCGAGCGCCGCGCGATGGAACACGATGCCATCCATGATACCCATAGCCTTCGCCTTGTCCTGGGTGCGGAGGTAACTGGTACGTGTCACCCCCTCGCCAGGGGCCAGGGCACCGCGAAAAAAGAAATCGCGCCCGTCGGTCGCCGTCCAGTTGGCGTTCCGGTAATGATTATTGACGCTGAGGCCGACGCCGCGTCCCGCCATGCCGTCAGCCGTCTCGGCACAGACTTCCAGCACCGGATACCCGGCATCCGGCACGCGGCAGGCTCCGTTCAGGTAGAACACAGAATGCCCGCCTGGGCCGCCGCCCTCGATGTCCACGCCGAAGCCTTTCTTCTTATCGAATTCCGATTCGGCGCAGTACTCAGCGAAGTACGGGAATATCGAAGCATACACATGTTCGTCCAGGTGCGTACGTGGCGCCGCGAAGTAGGCATGGACGCATCCGGTGAGCATGGTTGCAGCGGCCATTGTAATGGCAAGGCTCCACAGGCGGCAAAGGGCACTGGTGCAAGGCACTGTCACGGTTCCCGTTTCATACCAACGTAACGTGCATCTCCACGCCATCGGCCGTGGCGGAAGAGCGCGCCCGGCTTCGTGGCTGGGAGCGTCGCCAACGCCCAAACGCGAGTAGAATCAATGTCGTGCCCTATCTGGGGCAAAAACCTTGCCAGACATCCGTGGTCATGTCCCGGCCATGACGATGCGGGGGATCGGTCATCCCCCAATGAGATGTGGATAAGGTTCAACTGGCGTTGGGTCCAATGAGCCGCGCCTGGCCGCGCACACTCAGCACTGCTCCGAACAACAGACTGAGGCAGGCGCCGACCGCCACCGTCAGGCCGATTCCATGCAGGACCGGAATGGTGGAGAACGCCAGAATGCCGAAGCCGATTACCGTACACAGATCCGCCAGTACGAGCGAGGCGACCATGCGTTCGGCCATCGGGTCGTTGTCGGCGAAAATGTTGCGCTCGAAAAACAGGCAATAGTTCGATCCCACTGCGACGACCAGGAGCAGCCCGAACAGGTTGAAGATCGACAGCCTGCCCGTCGCTGTCAGCAGCAGCCCGGCGGTGCAGATCACCGCACCGGCCAGCGGGAGCAGCACGACGGCGGCCCTGCCGATCGACCGCAGAATACAGGACAGCAGAATGGCTATAGCGAGGCTGCCCGCAATCGACAGAGTCAGGGCCTCGTGCAGGTAGGTGCCGAGGAGCCGATCTGACTCCGCCTTGAGATCGAGAAAAACCAGCTGCCGATCATGGAACCCGGCCACCGTCTTTGCGAGGGCCTGCGCATCCGACACATCGTGCAGTGGCAGCATGGCAAGCCAACCCTGCGTGCCTGGAACCAGCAACGAATCAAGTCGGAGGGCCAGGCTGGTGCCCTGCAGATCCGCGCGTTGCAGCAATGGCTGCTGGCGTGCTGCTTCGACATCGGCCAGGAACGGATTGAATGTGTCCGGTCGGAACGGTGTGCCGGCAATCGCCTCGGCCAGGCTGGCGTTGAGTGTCGCTGCGTCCGGCAGTGCAGCTTGTCGAGCGCGTTGCGTCGCCAGACTCGGCAACCACGTACCGGGCGCGTCGAAGCCGGCGATCAGGCCTGCTGCGACCAGCGGCTCGATATGCGCGGCAACGCGCTCGCTGGCAGCGAGTGCGGCGTCCCGGTCGGGTGCCTGTACAACCAGGAGATACCGGACATCAGGTGCGCCGATCTCACGGCGCAGTTGTTCGTCCAGCGATTTTTCTGCGGCGGACAGCGGGCTCATGCTCGCCAGTTCGTCATCCCAATATGGGCCGTGATGGTAAACCAGCGACGCCCCCGCAGCGATCGTCAAACCGAGCACGACATAGCGCAGCGCAGGGCCGATTCGGATCATGGCGAGAACGGGGACGGCCAAGATCGTCGAGCCGGCTGCCGCGGAACTGCAGGGTTGCAGAGTCGGCAGCACCCATCGTGTCACAGCCAGGGCAACGACGAGCCCGGTGATGGTGAACAGACCGAGCTGGGCGAAGCCGGTGAAACTTGAAAGCAGCATCGCACTGAAACCGCAGATCGATGTCAGCATGCCCAGCCGCAGCGTCGGCCAGATCCGGGGCATCGTCGCGGCAAGGGCGGTCGCGGGAGCGGTCTGGGTGAACAGGTAGATCGCATAGTCCACGGCCTCGCCGATCAGCGTAACGCCGAATCCGAGCGTGATGCCGTGGACGAAGCCGAACGCGAGGCTCACCGCGGCGATCCCGGAGACCACCCCGCTCAATACCGGCAGCAGCGCCAGTGCCAGCATCCGGACCGACCGATAGGCGAACAGCAGGATGCCGACGACCAATATAGTGGCGATCAACGAGAACCGGGTCACGTCCGCCTTCATGTGCGCGCGCGTCTGTACGGCGAAGACCGGTGGGCCCGATTCGATCAGTCTTGCCTGGGCGGAGTTCGATGGAGTTCCTGCCGGGTCGCGTCGCCTTGCTGCCAGGAAGGCAGCCTCGATCCGCCGGAGTGCCTGTTCCTGCGCATCGATATCGAAGCCGGCCGCGACAGTCTGAACCATCAGCAGCGCGCGGCGCCTGTCACTGGAAACCCATACGCCATCATGCATCGCAGGATGTGCCAGCGCACTGAGTGCGTTGATCAGCCGCAGCAGCTCGCCGGTCGGATCGGCAGGAATGCTGCGCTTGACGAGCACGCTCAAATCCGAGCCGAGCAGGCTGAGGTCCGAATCCAGTGCGGCATGCAGCGCAGCCGGTGCGAAGTGCCCTGGCACGACGGCGGGACTGAGCAGGTAGCGGTTACGCCACAGCAGGTCGCGGTCCCGGTCAAAGGCAGCCGCATCGCCATTGGCGACGATCGCGAACGCGGGGTCCTGTCGCAGATCATTGGCCACAGCCTTGCTGAGCGCAGTCAGCGTGTCGGCTGGCGCACCCTCGATCGCCAGCAGGATCAGGCGCGACACCACGCCCTGGCGGAGCTGATCGACCAGGATCCGTTGCGCTGCGCTGGGCGAGCGCGGCAGGAAGGCCGACATGTCAGTGCTGAAACTGGTCCTCGCGATGATTGCGCAGCAGGCCAGAAGCCCGACGACCCAGATCGCGATGATGGCGCGGCGCCCCGACAGCATCTTCTGGTATCATCCCGGATCCGGCATGATGGTCATCTCGGTCCGGTCACCGTCGCGCTCCAGCGTCTCGATGCTGCGGATCGTGCTGCCTTCGCCGCGGATGCGGATCACCGCCAGCAGGGCGCGCAAGCGAGCGTCTTGCGGCTCGAGCCGGAGCGACCAATCCCCAGCGCTCCCGGTCAGCGTCGGCGTGTAGTAGCGCGTCAGCGTGGCAGTATTGCCGGCGAGGGTGGCACGGATACCGGCAACCAACGCGCCGAGTTCGGGAACCTCTGCCAGCGACAGCGTACGAAGCTTGCCGTCCGGCGGTTCAACCGTGAGGCGGTCGCCGTCGATGCTCAGCCGGGAGGGAGCGGGTGCGAGGGTCTGCTTTTGCAGCCGGTCGGGCGCGGCGAATATCAGCGTGCCGGAGGATTGGAGCGGCTGGTTGAGCAAGTGATCGAATTTCCGCTCCACGAAATGCGCCTTCGCGGTGCGCACTGTCTGCATTCCGGCCATAAGCTGCGGCAGTCCCCAGTCCTGTACCTGCGAGGGCGGATCGGCATTGGCAGAGCGGAGAGTGCCTGCGAGCGCAAGCAACAATACCGGCCATACCAGCCAGCGACGCTTGCCGGCGGTTGGTTTCATGGACGGCTCATGCCGCTTGCCGGCCGCACCCGTCTCGCCCGGCGATCTGTCCCACTGCCGGCTGCTCCCGCGTCGGGGTGAGGGATCTCCAGGGTCATGCCCAAAAATCGTAGAAGTTGAACCAATTGTACGGCGCCCTACGGCAATAATATTCGAGCCGCGCGACGTAGTGCCGCGCGGTCTCTTCGAGATCCTCCTTGGAGGGGTCGGCGGAAATCGTTTCGAAGACAATGTCGTAGCGCCGGCCGCCGCGATGCAGGCCGAGCATCAACACCACAGGTCGCCGAAGCAACGCGGCCATGCGGAATGGACCGAAGGGAAACCATGCAGGCGTACCGAGGAAAGTGACCTGCACGCGCCGCTCAGTCTCGAGCGAGCGGTCGGCAAGAATTCCCACGAGGTGACCGGCGTCCAATCGATCCTTCACCGCCAGCATCGACCCTGGCCTGCCCAATCCGATGATCTCGACGGCACGTGCCGGGTTTATCACTTGCAGCACGGCATTCGTCTTGCGCGCGTTGTCCTCGTACATCACCAGGCTGGTCCTGACGCTTGCCATCAGACGGCCTGCGGCGCGTACCACCTCGAAGCTGCCGAGATGGGCGCCGAAGAGGAATGCTCCGTCCCCTCGCTCGACGATGGTTTTCACAACGTTCTCGCCATGCACCGTGACGTCGAACAACTCGATGCGGTCGTTGAGCAGCAGCACCCGATCGAGCAGGCAGGTCGCAAAACAGTGGTACTGGCGCCAGCGATCGGCCGCCGTCGGCCGGCGGCCCAGAACACGGGCGAGATAGGCCAGCGATGCCGCGCGCGACCTCGGGGAGAACAGGAAGTAATAAGCACAGGCAGGCAACAGCAGCCATTGTGCGGTGGGGCGACCGACGCGCAGCGCGATCCACACCACCAGGCGCATCAGCGGCACCGCACCGCGTTCCCGACGAATCGCCCATTGCTCGCGCGCAGTCGCAGTCGGCATCACTGCGCCCGCATACAGAGGGTGCCCGTGAGCACCCGGCGGTCGGGATTTCTTGTCGAACAGACGAAACCGATTTCGCCGGGCGCCTTTTCCTCCCAGACGATGACCAGCCGATCGCCTGGGCGCACCGGGTGGAGGAACTTGACCGAGCGGATCGCGCAACAGATGGTGCTCCCGGGCGAGACGACGTGCAGCACCTCCCGCAAGAGCGCGGCGCCGGGAATGATCGGGTTGCCGGGGAAGTGGCCCTCGGTTGAGGGTTCGTCCAGCGGCAGACATCGTTCGGCGGACTGCGATCCCACCGCCTAGGTCCCTCGACCGATCGTGCGCCTGCTCTCGGCAAGCAGGCGCAAGACCTCCTCGCGCGGCAATTTGCCCAGGTTGTTACGGGGCAATGCGTCAACCAGACAGAGCGGCCGCGGCAGAAAGGTCGCGTCGATCCGTTGGCGCAGCGCAGCCAGGATTGCGTCAGGGCTGACGCCCGGGGCAACGGCGAAGGCTGTGAGGCGATGGACGGTCTCGCCGTCATCATCGGTGGCTATGAAGGCGCCGTCCAGGACACCCTCGATGGCGTTCAGATGGGAATTCAGGTGCGCCAGCGACGTGCGCTTGCCGGCAATATTGACCAGATCGGCAATACGGCCTTCCAGCAGGAACCGATCGGGTGCGAGCAGTTCAATGGCGTCCGACAGCCGGGTCTCAACCGCGATCGGCACACCGGAGGCCCAGGTGCCCTCGGTGTCCTGGCGCAGCACGATACCATCCAGGCAGTGCCACTCCTTGCTCAGGGTCGTCCGGCGAACGGCGATCTGTCCGGCCTCCGAGCAGCCGTAGATCTCGAGGAGCGGCGTTGCGAACCGCGCTTCCGCGGTTTGCGCCAGTTCCATCGACAATGGCGCGGTCGCCGACAACAACAGGTCAACCTTTGGCAGATCGCCGCGTTCGGCCAGCAGGACCCGCAGGTGGATCGGCGTGGTCACCAGGAGGCGCGGCCTGGATGCTTCGGCAAGGTCCGCCACGATGTCAGCGGGGAAGAATGGTCGCGCGGCATGCAGCACCAGCCCGTGCTGAAAGGCGAGCATCAGCAGGGATTCCAGGCCGTAGCTATGTTGGTGGGGGACTGTGCCGAGCAGGGACGCCTGCTCCAGTGCCGCGACGCCAAGCCGCCGGCCGGCTGCCAGCGCGCTGTTGACCAGATCGCCCCAACTCCTGGCATGCGGCTGGGGCCGTCCGGTCGACCCCGAGGTGAACAGGATCGCCGCCGGCTGATCGGCGGCGAAGCAGGGTACGGCAGGCCTGGCGGGGGCCTGGGCCAGCGCCTCAGGATAATGGAATACCGCCGGACCGACCGGCGGCGCCACATCCACAAGGCAATAGACGTCCGGATAGTCGACTGCGAGCTGGTCAAGCATCGCCGCTCCGTCGTGTGGCGGCAGCAGATTGATCTGGCGGCGGCACAGGGCAGCGGCAAATCCCACCGCGAAGTGATAACGATCCCGACACAGATTGACCACATGGCGGCGGCTCGGCAGTACCGCAGCGAGCGACACGAGATCGTTGAGGAATGTTTCCACGCTGATCGGGGTGCCTTCGCGTGAAGCGAATGTCGATCCGGGAGGGGAGGCGCGAAGCAGCGGATATCCGGTCATCAGTGCCGGTATCGGTCTTCAGCAGTGGGCACCGGCCTGATCTGGCGAACGCCCCGGAGCATGTCCAGCAAACGCTCCGGGGTCCGGCCGGCATGCTGCCATCGGCGATACAGGTATTCCGCACAGAACATGACGGCGATCAGTGGCAGGTTGCACAGGTTGATGAAGGCCGACCAAACCTCGGGTGACGCAAACAGCAGCAGCAGGAGTGATGCAAGAAGCTGTGCCAGGAAGAACCAGCACCAGGCCCAGGTGACGCGACGGGTGTATCGCACGATCTCGGGCGACAGAGCACCCCGCGACCTGCGCGCGAAGGTGGTCACCACCGCCTCGCGTCCGGCGCCCAGTGAGGCGGCGAATATCGCCAGCAGCGCGAGGTAGGCCATCGCATGGGGCACTGCCGAAGCAAAGTAGGTGCCATGGTCGGTGAACCGCGTCAGGACGCATACGGACAGGAGTACCGCGACGCATGCGCCGACGCGAACGATCCGTTGCGTGATCGCGGAGGACACGATCCAGGTGACCAGAACGGCCTGGACGGTGATCAGGATGCCGGCGAGGGCAACAGCGCGGTTCGTCACCAACGCGATATGAGCAGCCAGCGGCATCCCGAGCAGTACGAGGACGAGCAGCGCTCCGGCAAGCTGGATAGCCCGGGGAGGCATTTACCGCAGCCGACGCTGCTGGATGTCGTCGGTCAGGCTGCGCAGGGACCGGAAGATCGTGACGTTGTTCGCGTCGTCCGAGCGCAGCTGCACGCCGTAGGTCTGCGAGATCGCCAGGGCAAGTTCGAGTACATCGATCGAATCGAGTCCGAGCCCATTCTCGAACAGTGGCGCCAGCGGATCGATGGCCTCAGCCGCGACCTCCAGGTTGAGCGTCTTGACGATGAGCTGGGCCAGATCGGCTTCGTGAGGGGTCTGGACTTTGGGGTCCTGCATTATTGATTCCATCGGCTCCTGTCATTGGCCACGGTCCGACACTGCGGCATGCCGGCATGACCTTGCGTTCTGGCCATATTACAGCCGTCGCCCGGCAGACGCTACGGAGGGAGGCTCGGACCATGGGGTATGCTGCCGGCAAGCGGCCCGCGCCTGCTCCAGCGCGAGTGACAGGTAGGCCAGCGCCATCCTCGGAACGTCGCAGCAGGCACGGTCCGCACGGTTCACCGGCGCCAGCGTGCCGTGTCGGTGGACATCCGATATACGGTGCGATCTGGCCGAAGCAACATCCAGCCCTGCACTGGAAGTCAAGCGAAGACGGGCACGGCGAATACGCGGACGGTAGCCAACGCGCCGGCAAGTGCCCCGCGGCCGCTAGGCGGCCCGCGTGGTGATGACGCATTTGCCGACGATCCGGCGCCCGCCAACGTCTCCGGCGCCGCGATGCGCGCACGAAGGCAAAGCGCCGCTGGATATGTGGGCTGAAGCGACCCGCCGCGATCCAGCCGATCACCAGGATCCGGCCGAGCGGCGCGATCGCTCGCAGCGCGACGTCGAACAACTCACCGCCAACCGGATTGCAGGATGCATCTGCCCCGCGCCCGGCGGTAAGGTCGAGGATTCGTTCGCGCACCGGCTCGGTCCGCATGTTCACGACCGCATCGGCGCCGAGCGGCCCGACGACCGCGAGCTAGGCATCGTCCGAGCCGGTCCCGATCACCCGTGCGCCGAGCGGCTTGCCGAGATCATGGCTGAACGGGGTGGAGACGTTCTCCTCGGCGCTCACCCGCCAGCGGATGCGGCGCGGCAGCTTCCACTCGATCGTCAGCCTGCAAGCCGCGATCAACCAATACCTCGATCAGCGCAACGCAAAGCCGCGACCCTTCGTCTGGACCGCATCCGCCGCCTCGAGCCTCGCCATACTCAGCAGATCGCCTGCTGCGTTCGAATGAGTCAGCGCACCAGACGTGTCAGATGCAAAACCTCACCGCCTGTTGGGATCTTCAACAAGGCGGTCGCTCGACTGCACCATAAACGCCGGCGGAGTTGCGTATCACGCATTTCATATTGTTGCGTCGTCACTCAGTTGCCCGGTTCAGAACTGTCCGCAATTGCCGGTATTCGGCTGCTACCCGGCCGGCAAATCGGCGGCCGTAGAAAACCCGCGCCGCGTCATAGAAATGCGCCGCGCGGAAGCGGGGTTGCAGTTCGCGCAGGACACGCCCTGCCTCGCGCGCATCCCGCACGCGATCCAGCAGCCCGAGAGCGCAGGCCAGGGCGATCCAGCTATGCGGGTAGTTCGGGTACAGTTCGATCGAACGGCGCGAGGCCGTTTCCATCTCCCTGAGTTCATCCAACTTCCAGTGGCACCAACTGGCATAATGCAGCCAGGCGAAACTGCGAGGATCACGGGGGCTGATACGCATCGCCTGCTCGATCACCGCCAGGCTGTTCCGTGCGTCCTCGCCTATCATGCGTCGGGCGTGACCCAGCAACGCAAGGCCGTTCGGATCATTCGGGTTGAGCGTCACCGCCAGCTCCAGCAGCGCGACACCCTTGTCGAGGTCGCCCTCGCTATAGATCGCCGTTTCGGCGCAGTTCGCCAATACGAACGGATTGTCGGAGGCCATCTCCAGTGCTTTGTCGGCGTGTTGCCGCGCCAGCGCGCGCTCCGCCGCGGGATCCGGGAATGCATAGCTCAAGGTTCGCCAGGTATAGACTGCGCCAAGGAAAGCGTGCGCCATCGCGTATTCAGGATCGACCTGCAGCGCGCGCTGCAATGGTTCGATGGCGCTGGCAAGGCCGTCGCGCCGGCCCATCGACATGAGCATGCTCTGAGCCCGCAGCATCCAACCCCAGGCATCGAGATGTTCGGTGGGACGTTGCAGGGCCAGGCGGATTTCGCTCGACAGCAGAGACGGCAGCAGCCTGGCACTGATCGCCTGAACGATCTCGTCGCGAACCTCCAGCACATCGTGCGTCGTCCGTTCCTGGGTGTCCGCCCACAAATGCAGGCCGGAGCCGCCGTCGATCAGCCGCGTGTTCACCCGCAGTCTGCCGTTGCGGCGCTCGATGCTGCCTTCGACCACGTACCGGACACCCAGTTCCGCCGCGATCAGCCGCACGTCGACGGGCGCGGCAAGGTAGGCCATGGCCGATTGGCGCGCTGCCACGAAGAAGCCTGGCATCCGCGCCAAGGCATTGGTTGCTTCCTCGGTCATGCCGTCCGCCAACGGCGCACGCCTCACGCCGGGTGACAGATCGACATAGGGCAGTATAACGATCGACGGGCGGTCACTGATCGTCGCCAGCGGACGTAATTCAGGCGGTCGTGGCCGGTCCTCCGTCCTGCGTAGCCGTTGTAGCCATTCTGGCATATCGAGTGGGGCGCCCGACGCTCCGGGACGCCGGTGCCGCGCAAGGACCAGGTGGTCGAGCCAGGCCGCGACTTCCTCGGACGGTTCGCGTCGGGCGCTGCGCATCGCCTCCGCGTAGGCGTGATAACCCTCGAAGGTCCGCGCCACATCGCCGCGCTCCGCGAAGTGGTGCAACAACCACATGTGCGCCTCCTCGCTGTCCGGAACGAGTTCAATCAACCTGCGCGCTATTGATTCCGATGCTTCACCGGAGCACAGCAAACAGCGCAGGCACGCGATCGCCATTGTGCGGACGGCTTGCCGGTTGCTCTCGAGCCAGGCTGCGAACGGATCCCCCGGTTGAACCACGACGTCCTGAAGAAATTCGCCGCGATAGAGAGCGACGGCCTGCATCGCGCGCATGGGATCAGCGGCAGCGGCGCGAAAGCGATCCAGATCGACTTCCACGCGGTCCGGCGCGAGAGCCGGCATATGCTGCGGGTCGCCGCGACACTCGTCCAGCAACGGGCCGAAGGCACGCCGGAGACGCACCAATTCCTGTCGTAAACTGCCGCGTGCCTGTTCCGGCGCGCGTCCGTGCCACAGCAACGCGGCCAGTTCCTGGCGTTGCCAACGCACCTCCGCCTGCGCCAGGCATGCCAGCAGGCACAACGAGCGTCGCCCCGGCGGACGCGCGGATGTGCCGTCTTGCCGCGTCGCTTCGAACGGTCCCAGCAGGCGGATACGAATCATGGCAGGAACCTAGCGCGCCGCGCAGCCCGGCAGGCTCGGCTCGCAAAAAATTCAATACCGGACCGACCCGGCGTCAAAACCCGCGGCGTCAGGTTTGACACCGCTTTCACTCGCGGACGGCATGCTCATTGTTCAATAATCAACGTCGATGCCACCAATCTTCGGGTCCTATCCGAAGCCCGCACAAATCGCATGCGGAGTCCGTCATGACGAAAAATGGCACATTACTGCAGATTTACTCTGTTCTGCTGCTCGCCTTCGCGGCGGCGGTGGCCTCCACGCCTGTCGTCCGTGAAGCGATGTCCCACCGGCATCCGCGGCCGCTCTCAGATGTCATGAAGGAGGTTGTCGACGGCATGGCGACAGAGGCGGCGGCGACGACCGACTGAGGGTGCTGAACGAGGGGGAATAACGCCGTGAAACTGTTCCCTCGCCGTTCGGCAACCTATCGTGTCGCCAGCGTCTTTTTGCCGTTCGCAACAGGCTATTTCCTGTCTTACCTGTTCCGTACGATCAATGGCCCGATCGCCGATCGGCTCGTCGCGGCGTTCCATCTCGACACCGCCAGCCTCGGTCTTCTTACCTCGGTTTATTTCCTGACCTTCGCAGCCTGCCAATTGCCGTACGGTCCGCTGGTCGATCGCTTCGGCCCGCGCCGGGTGCAGGCCGCCGTACTCGGGATCGCGGTACTCGGCGCCACCTTGTTCGCCGTGGCACCGAACGTGCCAACACTGATCCTGGCCCGTGCGCTGATCGGCATAGGCACCTCGGGGGCGCTGATGGCCGGCCTGAAGGCTCTGGCGCTCTGGGTGCCGCAGGAGCGGCGCACACTCGCGAACGGCAGCTTCATCATGTTCGGCGGGCTGGGTGCGATGACATCCACGGTGCCGGTAAACCTGCTGTTGCCTCAGTTCGGCTGGCGCGGCGTCTTCCTGATGCTGGCGGCCCTTACGTTGGCAAGCGCGCTTCTGGTCCTGGCCATCGTGCCGGAGAAACGCGCGGCAGCGCCGACGGAGGACTGGCGTCGCAGCCTGCGTGGCCTGCTGTCCGTCTACCGGGACCCCGTCTTCTGGCGGCTCGCTCCACTGTCGGGGTGTGTCGTCGGAACCGCGTTCGCGGTGCATGGCCTGTGGGCCGCGCGATGGCTGGCCGATGTCGATCGCTTCGCGCCCGATCATATCGCCTCGGTCGTGCTCACGATGGGTGCCGGACTGACCCTTGGCGCAGCGGTCATCGGTGTGGTTACCGACCTGCTGCGCCGTCACGGCGTACCACCCGCGACGATCTTCGGGGTCGCCTGTGCGGCGTTCATCGGACTCCAGGCGACCGTGCTGGATCGGCTGCCGCTGCCCGCCTGGCTGCAATGGAGCATGATCGCCAGCTTCGGCAGCATGACCGTGCTGAGCTACTCGATCATGGGTGAGTTGTTTCCCCCCGATCAGATCGGCCGAGCCAACGGCGCGCTGAACGTCCTGCATCTGTCGATGGCGTTCGTGCTGCAGTACGGGATGGGTGTCATCGCCTCGCTCTGGCTTCCCGATGCGTTCGGCCGCCTGCCTGTCGTCGCCTATCGCGCAGCCTTTGCGCTGCCCCTGCTGCTTGAACTCATCGCGCTCGGCTGGTTCGTCGCCTCGCTCACGGGCGAGCGTTGGCGCAATAGGCGCCACCTGGGTCGTGACGAGACTGCCATCGCGGCGGAAGCCATCCAATGAGCAATATCATCCTGCTCTTCGCATGCCTGGTGTCGGGGATGGCCATCGGCTGGTCGAACCGATTTCCACCCGACGCTCACCTCTCCCTGAACGCCTTCATCCTGCACATCTCGCTGCCGGCCCTGATCCTGCTCCAGATCCATCACATCCACCTGCGGTCGGACGTGCTCTATTCCGTTGCCATGCCATGGATGCTGTTCGCGGTCGGGTGTGGCTTCTTCTGGTCGCTCGGCCGCGCGATGCGCTTTTCACCTGCCACAACCGGCGGTCTGATGCTGGTAGGCGGCCTGGCCAACACGTCGTTCGTCGGGCTGCCGATGATCGAGGCCTTCTACGGCCGCGGCGGCATCGCCACCGGTATCCTGATAGACCAGCTCGGCACCTATCTCGTGCTCAGCACTCTCGGTATCACCGTCGCTGCGCTCTATTCCCACGGCACGACGCGAGCGAGTGCGGTGCTGCAAAGGATCATGACCTTCCCACCGCTTATCGCGCTGGTCCTCGCGCTGGCCCTGATGCGGGTGGACTATCCGGCCTGGCTCGTGGAAGTGCTGCGCTCCCTCGGCGGGACGCTGGCGCCGCTTGCCCTGGTTTCTGTCGGGCTGCAACTGCACCTCGACCGGCTTCGCGGCAATGTATCCGCGCTGGCTACCGGCCTGACATTCAAGCTGCTGATCGGGCCGGTGCTTGTGACACTCATCTACGTTTGGTGGCTGCATGCGCGCGGGCAGACCATTCAGATCACGCTGTTTGAATCCGCTATGGGTCCGCAGATCGGCGGCGCTATCGTGGCGATTCAGCACGATCTCAATCCGACGCTGATTACACTGATGGTGGGCATCGGCATTACGCTTTCTTTCATCACGTTGCCCGCCTGGTGGTACGTGCTGCGGGCGATATGAGGTACATGGATGCAGAAAACGCAATGTCAAAACGAAACCCGCGCCGACCGATGCGGCCCGCGATGGCATCCATGAGGCGACGCCCGTTTCTCGCCGGCGCAGCGGCTGCGCTGGCGGCGCCGATGATCAGCCGTGCCTGGGCGGCCGCCCAGGTGCTGAAATTCATTCCGGCAACCGACCTCACAATTCTCGACCCGATCTGGACGACCGATTACCGGACACG
>DATAPW010000373.1:0-19806 GCA_036265005.1 Acetobacteraceae bacterium
GCACTGGATGCAGCGTGCGGGGCTGGAATGGTTGTACCGGCTCGCCGGTGATCCCCGGCGGCTGGCGCGACGCTATCTGATCAACTGCCCGCCAATCGTCGCACTGCTATGGCGCGAGCGGATGCGGCGCGGCAATGAGACATAGTTGATTGTGTCATGCTCGCGCAGGCGAGCATCCAGGCTGCTTGCGTGGCAGTTCTATAACCGCCTTCTCGAGGGTGGCGACGAGTACTACCAAACCTCATTGATGATGACCGGTGCGATGCGCCGACTGCCATGGCCGGGCTTGGGCCGGCCACCCACGTCTATTGGCCGACGCAGATGAGGAAGACGTGGATGGCCGGGCCAAGCCCGGCCATGTCAGTGGGAACGATTAGTCGCTATCAACGAGCGTTGGTATACGACCTGGTCACGTTGCTCAATGCGGATGCGGCAACAGGCCGAAAGCCTCGTGGCGCAGCCGAAGCAGCAGGGAGCCGCGATGCACCGTGTCGTTCCGGCGCAAATAAGCCTGTGCTGCATCGGTCTGGTGGTTCGGCCGCTGCCGGGCGGACAGACGGACCGCCGCAGGCAGTGCTCGCATGGTCTGCCACAGCACGCCATTCCGGGCGGCCTTCAGCAGGTAACCGGCGTAGTGCGGCGCCAACGCCAGCCATGACACGCCCCATTTGCGGCCGATATACAGCCGGTTGCGCACGAAATAGAACCAGCGCGTGCCGGACCACGCGAAGCGACCCTCGGGGCTGACCTTGTGGCGGACCACGATGTCGCCGCGATAGCGGATGCGCCAGCCCCGTTGGATGGCGCGCAGGCAGAAATCGAACTCCTCCCAGCAGAAATGCAGGGCATCGTCGTAGCCGCCGCACGCATCCCAGGCGGTGCGGCGGATGGCATGACCGGCGCCGACAAAGGTGACCGCATCGAACGTCGTGCCGGCGCGTGGCAGCAGGCTGGTCGGATAGCCCCACGATGACAGGTCATCGTCGCCTGTCGCATGCAGCAGGATGCGGCAGCCGATTGCGGCGAGGGTCGGGTCGGCATCCAGCGCCGCAACGGCACGCGCGAGCATGGTGTGGTCGGCGAACTCCGCATCGTTATCCAGCCCGAAGATAACGCGCCCATGCCCGAGGGCCGATCCACGGTTGCGGCCGCCGGCGACGCCATGGTTGCGATCCAGCGCCACCAGTGTGGCATCGTCCCGCCCGGCCACCACGCCGGCGAGTTGCGCCAGAGCCTCCGGCCGCGAACCCTGATCGACGATGAACACATGGCGCGACACACCGGTCTGCGCCAGCGCCGACCGGATTGCCGCCGCTGTTTCGCTGGCCCGCTCCAGCGACAGGATGACCACATCGGCATCGTAGTTGCCGGCCGGTGCATCGGCAGCGCCCGCCACGTGCCGCGCGGTCATTCGCTGCTGCCGACCGAGGGGATCGACAGGTAGGCGAGGCGCTTCAGCTCCTTGCGTCCGCGTGCCACCTGGTCGAGCACGAGGCCGCAGGCGAAGGCGAGCGATGCTGCCAGCACCAGGCCGGTTGCCAGCAGCGCAGTCGGCAACCGCGGCACCATGCCGCTGTGCAGGAATTGCAGCACGACCGGGATGCCAAGGCTGAAGCCGACAGCCAGCAGTACCGCTCCGGTCAGCCCGAAGGATTGCAAAGGCCGCTCCTGCTTCACCAGCATCAGGATGGTGCGCAGGATGCGCAGCCCGTCGGCGTAAGTGCGCAACTTGGACCGCGAGCCTGCCGCGCGGCCGCGATAGGCCGTCGCCATTTCGCCGATCGGCATCTTCAGTTCCAGCGCATGGATGGTGAATTCCGTTTCCGTCTCGAACCCGGCCGCGAGTGCAGGGAACGACTTCACGAAGCGCCGGCTGAACACTCGATAGCCGGAGAGCACGTCGCTGACACGGTTGCCGAACACCCGGTGCACCAGGAAGCTCAGGGCGCGGTTGCCCATCCGATGCCCAAGCCGGTAAGCGTCCTGCTGCGATGCAAGACGCACACCGGTCATCATATCGAGCTGTTGCTCGATCATGCGGCGGATCATGCCGGGCGCGGCGCTGGGATCGTAGGTATCGTCGCCATCGACCAGCACGTAGATGTCCGCCTCGACGTCGGCGAACATGCGGCGCACCACGTGTCCCTTGCCCTGCAGGGTTTCATTGTGGACCACGGCGCCGGTGGCGCGGGCGACGGTGCGCGTGCGATCGGACGAATTGTTGTCGTAGACGTGGATGGTCGCGTCGGGCAGGCTGGCGTGGAACCCTGCGACCACTTTCGCCACAGCCAGTTCCTCGTTGTAGCAAGGTATCAACACCGCGATGTCCGGCCCGGCGCGTGGCCGGCTCATTCTCTCGTGCGTACTGCCGGTGCGGCTGCGATCAGGCAGGGTCTGCAACATGATCGGTGCACCGGATTACCGGACCTCCGACTCAGTAGGCGTTGCGCATGGCGAAGATTGCCACGGCGGTACGCACGAGGATGTTAAAGTCGAGCCACAGCGACCAATGCGCGATGAATTCGAGGTCGGCTGCCAACCGCATCAGCAGTTTCTCTTCGGTGTCGGTCTCGCCACGCCAGCCGCGTACCTGCGCCAGCCCGGTCATGCCCGGTCGCACGCGATGGCGCGCCGAGTAGTGCGGTGTCACCAGTTCGAACGGCTTGCCGCCGGCGCAGGTACCCGGCGCATGCGGTCGCGGCCCGACCATCGACATCTCGCCGCGCAGGACGTTGAGCAGTTGTGGCAACTCATCGAGCGAGAAGTGCCGCAGCAAGGCGCCCAGCCGCGTCACTCGTGGGTCGTGCCGCGTGGTCTGCGTGAGGCGGCCGTGTTCCGGCGCGTGGTGACGCATCGTGCGGAACTTCCACATTTCGAAACCGACATTGGCGAAGCCGACGCGTCGCTGGCGGAACAGCGCGGGGCCCGGACTTTCCAGGCGAATCAGACACGCGAGCAGCAGCATCGGAGCCGCGAGTACGGCGAGCAAAAGCGAAGCGATGGCGATGTCGGACAGCCGCTTTGCCGCGCCCTGCCAGCCGCCGATCGGCCAGCGCGACGGTTCCCCAAAGGAAATCGGCGCGATGGTGAGTTCGATCGGCGCCAGCAGCGCCTTGCTGATCGCATTGCCGGCTGGTTGGTACCCGGCTGGCTGGTATACGGCTGGCTGGTACATGGGCGTGCCCTGGCTGGTGCCTGGGACCGTTTTGGCCCGTGGTGACTGCGCCGCGCAGCGAGGGTTGTATCGTGCTTGCGGGAGCAACTTGTGATTGCAAAATGTGAGATCAATCACTGACTGGCCGGTTAACGCCACGACCCTACCATGTGCATGGCTCCAGATCGTGTCACGCATGGCGATGGTTGCAGATGCAACCAGTGCCTTCGGTCAGCGGAATACCATCGTGCGGGAGAGACTGAAATTGAGGAACATGCCGGCGACTGCACCGGCGCCCACCGCATAGACCGGTTCGGCTGCGCACAGCGGCACGAAGGTCACCAATATTGCGTAGGTGCCGCGGTTCAGCACGAAGCCGCCGAGATTCACGACGAGAAAGCGCGCCCATTGGCGATGCGCCGGGCCACTGCCCTGGCCGCGAAATGTCCACACACGGTTCACCAGCCAGGTGACGGTCGCCGCCACGACATAGGCGACCATCCCCGCGCCGTAGAGCCCAAGCGAGTAACGGAGTGTGTAAACCGTCGCGGTATCCGCCAGGAACCCGACAGCTCCGGCGGTGCCGAACATCAGGAATTGCACCAGCGTGGCAACGCGATCGGGAGTCGCGAATTGCCGCGCCGGTGGCGGCAGCTGGTTTGCAAGGCGGAGCAGCAGAGCGTGCATGGTGTGGTCAGTGGTCAGTGGCGGGCGGTCAGTATAGAAGGTCGTGCGAATCACCAAATTTCCAAGGCATTCACCGCATGCACCGACGCGAATTCCTGGCCGGATCCGCGGCAACCCTGGCCGTTCCGGCAATGGCGCGTGCGCAAGGCAACCGGGTGCTGAAATTCATCCCACAATCCGACGTGACCGTGCTGGATCCGGTATGGACCACTGCCTACGTCACGCGGAATCATGGGTTCATGGTATTCGATACGCTGTACGGCCAGGACAGCCGCTATCAGGCTTCGCCGCAGATGGTTGCCGGGCATGTCATCGAGGCCGACGGCAGGCTGTGGCAACTGACCCTGCGCGATGGACTGAAATGGCACGATGGGGAAAAAGTCCTCGCACGCGACTGCGTGGCTTCGGTGCAGCGCTGGGGCAAGCGTGATGCATTCGGCCAGGCGCTGCTTGCGGCCACCGACGAATTGTCCGCACCGGATGACAGGACGATCCGATTTCGCCTGAAGAAGCCGTTCCCGCTGCTGCCGGATGCGCTGGGCAAATCGCCCTCGCTGATGTGCCCGATGATGCCGGAACGGCTGGCTACGACCGACGCGTTCACCCAGATCACCGAAATGGTCGGCAGCGGTCCCTTCCGCTTTGTGGCAAAAGAGCGGGTGCCCGGTGCGCGCGTCGTCTATGAACGGTTCGCCGGCTACCTGCCGCGCTCCGATGGCACCCCGGACTGGACGTCGGGTCCCAAGGTGGTGAACTTCGATCGGGTCGAGTGGACCGTGATACCGGATGCATCCACTGCCGCCAGCGCGCTGCAGAACGGCGAACAGGACTGGTGGGACTATGCCAACGCCGACCTGCTGCCGCTGCTGCGCCGCGCGAAGAACCTGAAGGTGTCGGTGCAGGATCCGTCCGGCCAGTGCGCCATGATGCGGTTCAACTTCCTGCAGCCGCCGTTCAACAATCCGGCGATCCGGCGCGCGTTGCTCGGTGCGGTGAACCAGGCGGACTTCATGACCGCGGTCGCCACCGACGATGCCGCGATGTGGCACGTGCCGACGGGCTTCTTCTGCCCCGGCACGCCAATGGCAAGCGATGTGGGCATGGCGCCGCTGAGCGGGCCGCGCGACTACGCCAGGGTGAAGGCCGAGCTTGCCGCCGCGGGCTACCAGGGGGAGCGGGTGGTGCTGCTCGCGGCGACCGATTTCCCGGTGCTGAAGGCGATGTCGGATGTCTGCGCCGACATGCTGCAGAAGGCCGGGCTCAACGTGGACTACCAGGCGCTCGACTGGGGCACCGTCAACCAGCGGCGCGTGAAGAAGGACCCGGCGGAGCAGGGTGGCTGGAGCTGCTTCTGCACTGCCTGGGCCGGCACCGACATGATCAATCCTGCCGGAGAGCTGGCGCTGCGCACCAATGGCGCGAATGCCTGGATCGGCTGGCCCGACAATCCCAGGCTGGAGGCGCTGCGCCAGGACTGGTTCGACGCGCCCGATCCGGCCGCCCAGCAGAGTGTCGCGCGCGACATCCAGGCGGAGGCGTTTCAGTTCCTGCCCTATCTGCCACTCGGCCAGTACCTGCAGGCGACGGCATATTCGACGAAGCTCTCGGGCGTGCTCAACGGCTTCGCGCTGTTCTGGCATGTGCAGCGGACGGGATAGTGGCGCCTCATTGCCGCGCCGGCCCCCGCGCCGCCTTTCGTCACCCTCGCACAGGCGAGGATCCGGGCGATGCAGCAGCGGGGCGGCGGCCCCTGGATTCTCGCCCGCGCGCGAATGACGGTACTTTTCACTTGCGCTGCCGGCGCTTAACCTCCCCCGAAGCAAGAATAATACCATCAGGGGGAGGCCATGACGGTTCAGCACCACGACTGGATCGCTCACCATGCCAACGGTCGCGGGGACCAGGTCGCTATGGTCGATCTGGCGACCGGCCGCGCCGTGACCTACCGCGAATTTGACGACCGGATCGCGCGTCTCGCCGCGGCACTGCGTTCGCAGTACGGGATCGGTCGGGGCGATCGCGTCGCAGTCCTGGCGCACAATGCCGCCGACATCTTCGAAGTCCAGTTCGCCTGTGGCCGCCTTGCCGCGGTCTTCGTCCCAATGAACTGGCGGCTGACGGTATCCGAACTCCGCTTCATCGTCGGCGACTGCGCGCCCAAGGTTCTGATCCATGATCCGGAATTTGCCGAGGCGGCGATCGAACTCGCGGCCGCCTGCGGCGTGGACCAGCTCTGCACGCACGGGTGTGTGGACAGCGACTATGAGCGCCTGATCGCATCGGCGCAGCGCCTGCCGGTTTCGGAACCGACGACGTACGATGATGTCGCCACGATACTCTATACATCGGGCACCACCGGACACCCGAAGGGTGCGATCATTACCTACGGCATGCGATTCTGGCAGGCCATCAACATGGCCGGCCCGATGGTGATCTCGCAGCGCAGTGTCTGTCTTACCGCGCTGCCGTTGTTCCATGTCGGCGGACTCGACGTCTACGCCAATCCGATTTTCCATTTCGGCGGCCGGGTGCTGGTGATGCGCACCTACGAACCGGCAACTGCCTTGCGGCTTTTGAGCAGTGCGGAGGCGGGGATCAACCTGTTCGTCGGAACGCCCGCGCATTATCAGTTCATGGCGCGGTTGCCGGAGTTCGCAACCGCAGCGTTCAGTCCGGACCTGCTGGCGGGAATTGCTGCGTCACCGGTGCCGTTGCCAGTGCTGCGCGAGTGGGAGATGCGAGGCCTGCCGTTGCAGCAGCTGTACGGCATGACCGAAAGTTGCGGCGGGGTGATGGCGCTGGATCCCGAGGACCGGGTCCGCAAGGCAGGCTCCGCGGGCAAGGCGGCGCTGCACGTGGACGTCAGGCTGGTCCGGGTGGACGGCAGTGACGCTCCGGTGGGCGAGATGGGTGAGATCTGGTTGCGTGGCCCGAGCATCACGCCCGGCTATTGGAAGAACCCGGAGGCCAGCGCAGCGGCTTTTTCGGATGGCTGGTTACGCACCGGCGACGCCGCGCAGATGGATGACGAAGGGTATTTCACCATCGTCGACCGCTGGAAGGACATGTACATCAGCGGCGGTGAAAACGTCTATCCGGCGGAAGTCGAGGACGTGCTGTACCGGCTCGACGCCATCGCCGAGGTTGCGATCATCGGTGTGCCGGACGAGATGTGGGGCGAGGTCGGCAGGGCGATCGTGGTGACGAAACAAGACCGCGCGCTCAGCGAGGCCGACATCATGCTGCATTGTGCCGCCCACCTCGCGCGCTACAAGCTGCCGCGATCGATCCGCTTCGTCGAGGCGTTGCCGCGCAACGCAACCGGCAAGGTGCACAAGCCGACGCTGCGCGCCCGGTTTGGTGCCGCCTAGGACGTCACGCCGCGCGAGCGTCGGTATCGGCCGCATGCCAACGACAGCCCGGCAGATTCTGCTCATGCAGCCGAGCCGGTGGGCAAGCTGTGCCGTGCCCGATGATCAAGGATCGGCGGTCGCAGGACGCCCCGATCATCGTCATTCTCGCGCTCGCGAGAATGACGAATGGTGACCAGAGCGCGGCATCGGGCTTGCAGGGCGTAGCGTGCCACAAATCAGTGGCACGCCGCGAACAGGAGCATGGTATCGTGTCAATCGGCAGTATTGCCTCCGCCACGTGGACGCCGCCCTTGCTGAAACAGTCCGGCATTGGCGGAGCCACCAACATTTATCCTGCATCGGCTTCCAGTGCTGGAACCAGCGTACAAGCGGGCTCCGCCACCGCACCCGGCAGTCCGGACCAGCCACTGTCGGCGGACATCCTGGCAATGCTGCTGCAGGCGCAGGGCGACGCCACAATGCGGCCTGAAGCTGCGGGAGGGTCCGTCGCGACCGCCAGTCCGGCGGCTGGCACCGGTCCAGTGCAGCCACATCACGGCCATCACCACCATGAAGGCGGCTTCGAGGACCGCGGCAATACAGCCGTCGGCGCGGCCGGAACCGCTGCGTCCTCGGCCACAGCAATGCCGGCTTGATCGCCGGGCTCGCACCACCAACCGCACCGACGTCCTGGCCGGCGTGTTGATCTGCATCAATGACGCCGCCGGAGCGTCGGTGGTTCATGGCTGAAGCCAAACGAGGTGCCTTTCAGGGGGCCATACCATGTGCCCCGGGCAGCATCGTGCCGGCGTCTGGCAGCGATCGAACCGGTCTGGAGGCGAGAGAAGATTGCCGAATGAGCTACGTGTTCCAGTTCGGCGACGTCTGGGCGGCCTGGCCCGAGCTGCTGTGGGGATGCTGGCTCACCATCCAGCTCTCCGCCGCCGCAATGTTTCTCGGCCTGCTGGTGGCAGTGTTCGGCGCGCTGGGCAAGACCATGGGGCCGAAACCCGTGCGCTGGATGGTGGATGCGTATGTCGAGGCGATCCGCAACACGCCGTTCCTGGTGCAGATCTTTCTGATTTTCTTCGGCCTGCCGCGCGCCGGCATCATGCTGAGTTCGAACCAGGCCGCACTGCTGGCAATGGTGGTGAATGTCGGCGCCTACGCCACCGAGATCGTCCGCGCCGGGATCGAGGGCATCAGCCGGGGACAGATCGAAGCCGGTCTCGCACTCGGCCTGCGGCCGCTGCAGGTGTTCCGCTACGTCGTGCTGTTTCCCGCGCTGGCCATCGTTTATCCGGCGCTGAGCAGTCAGTTCATCCTGCTGATGCTGAGCTCCAGCGTGGTGTCCACCATCTCCGCGCAGGAACTCACGGCAACTGCCAACGATATCCAGTCGCGCACGTTCCGCAGTTTCGAAATCTACATCGTGGTAACGGGGATCTACCTGGCGCTGTCGATGCTGTTCTCGGCGGCATTCGGCGGCATCCATCGTGCCGTGTTCGCGCGGCCAGGCGCGCGCTGAGTGCGCGCGATGAGTAGCAACTGCCCCTGCCCGGTCGGGCCCCTCTCTCAAGCCTCCCTCGCTGCGCAGGAGACGGTTGGGGTGGGCGCGAGGCCTCCGAAGACACCCCGGCCATGATGCGCACATTCGGCACGAACGAGGCGCTGTTCATCATCGCCGCCGTTCGCTGGACGCTGTTGCTCTCGGTCATCGCGTTCGTTGGCGGCGGCGTCGCCGGGCTGATCGTCGCGGTGGCACGCACCGCACCGCCGGCGTGGCTGCGCCAGGCGGCTGCTGGCTACATCCAGTTGTTCCAGGGTACGCCGCTGCTGATGCAGCTGTTCCTGGTGTTCTTCGGCGCCAACCTGTTCGGCGGCGGCATTTCTCCCCTCGCGTCGGCCGCCATCGCACTGACGCTCAATGCCGCGGCGTTTCTCGGCGAAATCTGGCGGGGCTGCATTCAGGCAATTCCGGCCGGCCAATGGGAGGCCGCAACCGCACTTGGCCTGAAACACCTGTCGCGCATGCGCTACATCATCCTGCCGCAGGCGGGAAAGATCGCCGTCGCGCCAACTGTCGGGTTCCTGGTGCTGCTGCTCAAGAGCACATCGCTCGCCTCGATCATCGGTTTCGTCGAGGTCACGCGCGCCGGCCAGATCATCAACAACGTGACGTTCGAGCCGTTCCGCGTATTCAGCCTGGTGGCGGCAATCTACTTCGTCCTGTGCTGGCCGCTGTCGGTACTGAGCCAGCGCCTCGAGCAGAGGTTCGGCACCGTGGCCCGTTGAACGCCGATCGACGCGGCGTTCGTGGCCAGCGACCGGTCATGGATACGCGCAGCCAACACCCGGTCGCATGGAGACGTCGATGTCAGGATCATCCCTTCGCTTTTCCCGCCGGCCGCTCGCCGCACTCGGCGTCACCGGATTGCTCACCGCCGGTTTCGGCATCGTGAAGCAGGCCAATGCGCAGACCATCGATGATGTGCTGGGCAAAAAGAAGCTGCAGGTCGGCATCCTGGTCGATCTGCCGCCGTTCGGCGTGGTGAATGCCAGCAACCAGTACGAAGGCTACGATGTCGATGTCGCGAAGCTGATGGCGAAGTATCTCGGCGTCGAGCTGGAGCTGGTGCCGGTCACCGGACCGAACCGCATTCCGTATTTGCTCACCAGCAAGGTCGATGCGCTGGTGGCGACCTTCGGCATCACGCCGGAGCGCGCGCGACAGGTGCAGTTCGCCATCCCGTACAGCAGCATCGACATCGTGCTGATGGCGTCGAACGACCGCAAGATCGCCAATGCGGCAGACCTGAAGCCGCTCAAGGTTGGCGTGGCGCGGGCGAGCACGCAGGACACCGCGATCAGTGCAGCCGCGCCGAAGGACACGCGCATCATGCGCTTCGACGACGATGCCACCACTGCGCAGGCGCTGCTGTCCAACCAGATCGATGCGATCGGCGTGAATACCGTGACCGCGCGGCAGATCCAGGCAATGAATCCCGCCGCCGGCTACGAGACGAAGTTCGTGCTGCGCCACCAGCCGAACGGCATCACATTGCGCCGCGGCCAGACCGACCTGTTGCAATGGGTCAACACGTTCATCTACTTCATTAAGAACAATGGCGAGCTGGATGCCATCCACCAGAAATGGCTGAACGCTCCGCTGCCGGAACTGCCGGTGTTCTGATCAGGCCGCACGATGCGGGGCGCGCCACCGCGCGTGCCCGCATCGGCATCGGGAGCGGGACATGGACGACGTGCTGCCGGCTGGCGATTTCATCGTCACGATGGAGGCGGTGGACAAGTACTTCGGCGCCTTCCAGGCGCTGCACCACGTGGACCTGCGCGTGAGGCGACAGGAGCGCATCGTGCTGTGCGGCCCATCCGGTTCTGGCAAGTCCACGCTGATCCGCTGCATCAACCAGCTCGAGCACCACCAGGCCGGGCGCATCACGTTCGATGGCATGGAGGTAGGGCCAAGGACCAAGGGGCTGGATCGCGTGCGGCGCGAAATCGGCATGGTGTTCCAGTCGTTCAACCTGTTCCCCCACCTGACGGTGCTGCAGAACTGCACGCTGGCGCCGATCAAGGTGCGCGGCACGCCGAGGGCGGAAGCCGAGTCGCTGGCGCGCGATTTCCTCTCCCGCGTGCGCATCCCGGAGCAGGCGGACAAGTATCCCGGCCAGCTCTCCGGCGGCCAGCAGCAGCGGGTGGCGATTGCGCGAGCGCTGTGCATGCATCCCAAGGTGATGCTGTTCGACGAACCGACCTCGGCGCTGGACCCGGAGATGGTGAAGGAAGTGCTGGAGACGATGATCGGCCTGGCCGAGGACGGCATGACCATGCTGTGCGTGACCCACGAGATGGGTTTCGCGCGCAGCGTCGCCCACCGGGTGATCTTCATGGACCAGGGGGAAATCGTCGAGCAGGCGCCGCCGGACGAGTTCTTCGCCCATCCCAGGTCGGAGCGGACCAGGACGTTCCTGGGCCAGATCCTGTCGCAGTAGCGGAACAGCCTGCGCGTCCTCGCCTCCGCGAGGATGACCGGGATGACGCACCGACCCTCCGGTCCATGCTGGCCTTTCCCGAAAGGCTGAGGCAGGGTAAGCCACACCGGAACTGGGACCGGTACAAGCCACAAAACCGGGTGCGGAGGCTCAAGCAAAGGATGCAGCGTCGGGGATTCCTGAAGACTACCGCTGTGGGTGCACTGGCGGCGGCAGGCGGCTTGGCCGCGCCCCGGCTGTCGCTGGCCGCCGACGCCAAGGTGTTGCGGTTCGTCCCGCAAGCGAACCTGGCCAACCTGGATCCGATCTGGACCACGCTCTACGTGGTGCGCAACGCCTCGGTCCTGTTCTTCGACACGCTCTACGGGGTGGACAGCAACCTCGTGCCGAAGCCCCAGATGTGCGAGGGCTCCGAGGTCTCCGCCGACGGCCTGACCTGGACCTTCAAGCTGCGGACCGGCCTGAAATTCCACGACAATGAGCCGGTCCGTTCCGCCGACTGCATCGCCAGCCTCGAGCGCTGGATGGTCCGCGACAACATGGGCCAGATGATCAAGGTCCGTCTGGACACGATGGAGGCGGTCGATGACCGCAGCTTCCGCCTGCGCCTGAAGCAGCCGTTTCCGAAGCTGCTCTACGCGCTGGGCAAATGCGGCACGCCCTGCGCCTTCATCATGCCGGAACGCATCGCCAAAACCGACCCGTTCAAGCAGATCGGCGACTATATCGGCTCCGGGCCGTACACCTTCCGCAAGGACGAATGGGTCCCCGGCGCCTCCGCGGTGTTCGAGAAATTCCCCGGCTACCAGCCACGCGACGAAAAATCCGACTGGCTGTCCGGCGGCAAGCGGGTGAACTTCGACCGCGTCGAGTGGAAGATCATTCCGGATGCCGCCACCGCCTCCGCAGCGCTGCAATCCGGTGAAGTGGACTGGTGGGAATCGCCGATCCCCGACGTGGTGCCGTTGCTCAAGAAGAACGCCAACCTGCTGGTCGATATCGCCGACCCTCTCGGCAACATCGGCGACCTGCGGATGAACCACCTGTATCCGCCGTTCAATGACCAGCGGGTGCGGCTGGCAGCACTGATCGCCACCAACCAGTCCGACTACATGCAGGCCATCGTCGGCGGCGACACCAATCTCTACCAGGAAAGTGCCAGCTTTTTCACCCCCGGCACGCCGCTCTATTCCGACTACGGCGGTGACAACCTGAAGCGGCACGACATCGAGGCGGCGCGCAAGCTGGTGGCGGACGCCGGGCACAAGGGCAGCAAGGTGGTGATGGTCATCGGCACCGACGTGCCCATCGTCAAGGCGCAGGGCGATGTGACCGCCGACATGCTGTCGAAGATCGGCCTGAACGTGGACTATGTCGCGACCGACTGGGGTACCGTCGGTGCCCGCCGCGCCAGCCGGGAGCCGATCGACAAAGGTGGCTGGAACGTATTCCACACCTGGCACGCCGGTGTCGATTGCGTGAATCCCGGCGCGCAGCCGGCATTCTATACCACCGGCGACAAGGCCTGGTTCGGCTGGCCGAAATCCGATGAGGTGCAGGGCAAGATCGATAGCTGGTTCGTGGCACCGGACCAGAACGCCGAGAAGACAGCAGTGCGCGAGATCAACAAGGCGTCGATGGATTTCGTCACCTTTGTGCCGACAGGTTTCTTCAAGGGCTACCAGTCCTGGCGCAAAAATATCGCCGGCGTCGTGAAGGCGCCGTTCCCGGTGATCTGGGACGTGACCAAGAGCTGAACGGAGACGCCACCGAATGCTTGCCTACGCCGCGCGCCGTATCTTGGCCACCATCCCGGTTATGCTCGTCGTCGCGTTCTTCGTGTTCAGTCTGCTGTACCTGGCGCCGGGCGATCCAGCGGCGATCATCGCCGGCGACCAGGCGACACCGGCGGACGTCGAACGCATCCGTGCCTCGCTCGGGCTCGACCGTCCCTTCCTGGTGCGCTTCTTCGAATGGCTGTGGCAGATCATGCACGGCGATCTCGGCACCTCGATCTTCACCAACCTGCCGGTCAGCCACATGATCGCGCAGCGCGTCGAACCAACGTTGTCGCTGATGGTGCTGACCATCACGTTCTCCATCATCTTCGCCATCCCTCTCGGCGTGCTGGCGGCATGGAAGCACGGCTCCTGGATCGATCGCGGCGTGATGGTGCTGGCGGTGTTCGGCTTCTCGGTGCCGGTGTTCGTCGTCGGCTACCTGCTGGCCTATATCTTCGCGCTCCAGCTCGACTGGCTGCCGGTGCAGGGCTTTGTCTCGATCAGCCAGGGGCTGTGGCCATTCCTGCGCAACATGATCCTGCCCACGGTGGCGCTGGGGCTGGTCTATGTCGCCCTGCTCGCGCGCATCACGCGCGCGACGATGCTGGAGGTGCTGAGCCAGGATTATGTGCGCACTGCCAAGGCGAAGGGCGTCGGGCAGCGCGCGGTGCTGTTCGTGCACGCGCTGAAAAATGCTGCGGTGCCCATCGTCACCGTTCTGGGCATCGGCGTCGCCCTGCTGATCGGCGGCGCAGTCATCACCGAGAGCGTGTTCGCCATTCCCGGGCTCGGCCGTCTCACCGTCGACGCGATCCTGCGGCGGGACTATCCGGTGATCCAGGGCGTCGTCCTGCTGTTCAGCTTCGTCTACGTGTTGGTCAACCTTGCCGTCGACCTGCTCTACACCCTGTTCGATCCGAGGATCCGCTATTGAGTTGCGCTAACGCCCCTATTTCGTCGTGGCCGGGCTCGTCCCGGCCATCAGTGCAGCGCGGTGCCGCGAAGAATGGCCGGGACAGGCCCTGCCATGACGAGGCCGGGAGGTTCATGCCATGAGCTCCGCAACCACGACACGCGAATACACCGCGGCGCCGGCGCTGCCCGATGTGCTGCCGCCGGCGAAGCAGCGCGGCCGGGTGATGACCTTCGTGCGCCGCCATCCGACCATCGTGCTGGGTGGCGCATTGCTGCTGGTCATGATCCTGATCGCGATACTGGCCCCGTATCTCGGCACTGTTGATCCGACCGCGCTGGCACCGGCCAAACGCACGCGCGAACCGTCCGCGCAGTATTGGTTCGGCACCGACATGCTGGGGCGCGATGTCTACTCGCGGGTGATCTACGGCACGCGCATCTCGCTGCTGGTGGGTTTCTCGGTGGCGGCCGTGGCTTCGGCAGTCGGCACCTTCATCGGCCTGATCTCGGGATACATCCGCATCCTCGATTCCGTCATCATGCGGATCATGGACGGCCTGATGTCGATCCCGCCGATCCTGCTGGCGATCGCGCTGATGGCGCTGACCCGGGCCTCGGTGCAGAACGTCATCGTCGCCATCAGCGTGGCAGAGTTTCCCCGCGTGTCGCGGTTGATCCGCGGCGTGGTGCTGAGCCTGCGCGAGCAGCCCTATGTCGAGGCGGCCACGGCATCCGGCACGCGCGTGCCGATGATCATCATCAAGCACATCCTGCCGAACACGCTGGCGCCGCTGATGGTGAATGCGACCTTCATCTGCGCGTCGGCGATGCTGACCGAGGCAGCGCTGTCGTTCATCGGCGCCGGCACGCCGCCGATCGTGCCGAGCTGGGGCAACATCATGGCGGAGGGCAGGGCGCTCTGGCAGGTGAAACCCTATATCGTGTTCTTCCCCGCGGTGTTCCTGTGCGTCACCGTGCTGTCGGTGAACCTGCTGGGCGACGGGCTGCGCGACGCGCTCGACCCGCGGCTCGCGAAGCGGATCTGACCAGGCATGGCGCTGCTCGAAGTCGAGAATCTTCAGACGCATTTCGCCACGATGGACGGCGTGGTGCGTGCCGTGGAGGGGGTTTCGTTCAAGGTGGATGCCGGCGAAACGATCGGCATCGTGGGCGAGTCCGGCTGCGGCAAGTCGGTCACCGCGATGTCCATCCTGCGGCTGATCCAGGAGCCGCCTGGCAAGATCGCCGGTGCGATCCGCTTCCAGGGGCGCAACCTGCTGGAACTGTTGGAACCCGAGATGCGCGCCATCCGCGGCAACGACATCTCGATGATCTTTCAGGAGCCGATGACCAGCCTGAACCCGGTGCTCACAGTGGGGAAACAGATCGGCGAGACGCTGCGCCTGCACCAGGGATTGTCGGCGCGCGATGCCGAACAGAAGGCGATCGACATGCTGGTGCTGGTCGGCATCCCCGCGCCGCAGCGGCGGGTGCGCGAATATCCGCACCAGTTGTCAGGCGGCATGCGCCAGCGGGTGATGATCGCCATGGCGCTGGCGTGCAATCCGAAGCTGCTGATTGCCGATGAGCCGACGACAGCGTTGGACGTGACGATACAGGCGCAGATTCTCGACCTGATGCGCGATCTGAATCACAGGCTGGGATCGGCGATCATGCTGATCACGCACGACCTCGGCGTGGTGGCCGAGATGTGCGAGCGCGTCGTGGTGATGTATGCCGGCCGCAAGGTCGAGGAAGCGTCGGTTGCCGAAATCTTCGCTCGTCCGCTGCATCCTTATACGCGCGGCTTGCTGGGATCGGTGCCGAAACTCGGCTCGTCGCTGACCGACGGCGGCCGCGGCAAGTTGGCGGAGATAGCCGGCCTGGTGCCAAGCCTGCGGCAGAAGCTCATCGGCTGTCCGTTCGCCGGCCGCTGCTCGATGGCGACGGAGCTGTGCACGCGCGTTGCGCCGGCGCTCGAGACCAAGGGAGCCGATCATCTGGTGGCGTGCCACTACGCCGAGCAGCGGATGGCCGCATGAGCAGCGCGCTGACGAATGCTGAGATACCGCTGCTCGAGGTCAACGGCCTGAAGAAGCACTTCCCGATCTACGGCGGTGTACTGGGGCAGGAGACCGCGAAGGTCTACGCGGTGGACGGCGTGTCGTTCTCGATCAATCGCGGCGAAACCCTGTCGCTGGTGGGTGAGTCCGGCTGCGGCAAGTCCACCGTCGGCAAGGCGATCCTGCGGCTCTATCCGATCACCGAGGGCGAAGTCTATCTGGCCGGCGAGCGGATTGACAATCTGCCGTCCGGACAGTTGCGGCCGCTCCGGCGCCGCGTGCAGGTGGTGTTCCAGGACCCGTTCTCCTCGTTGAACCCACGCATGAAGGTGCGCGACATCCTGGCCGAGCCGCTGATCAATTTCGGCATCGTGCGCGGCCGCCGCGAGCTGACCGAACGCGTCGAGCTGCTGATGGACAAGGTGCAGCTGCCGCGCGATGCGATCGGTCGCTATCCGCACGAATTTTCCGGCGGCCAGCGCCAGCGCATCGGCATCGCCCGCGCACTGGCCCCCGGCGCCGACCTGATCATCTGCGATGAAGCGGTGTCCGCGCTGGACGTGTCGGTGAAGGCGCAGATCATCAACCTGCTGGTCGATCTGCAGGATGAGTTGGGTCTCGCACTGCTGTTCATCAGCCACGACCTGGCCATCGTCGAGCACCTCACGCACCGTGTGGCGGTGATGTATCTCGGCAAGATCGTCGAGCTGACGGACCGGCGGACGCTGTTCGCCAAATCGCATCATCCATATACCCGCGCGCTGCTGTCGGCGGTGCCGGTGCCGGACCCGACAGCGAAGCGGCAGCGGATCATCCTGACCGGCGACGTGCCGAGCCCGATCAACCCGCCATTTGGCTGCCGTTTCCATACACGCTGCCCGTTTGCGTTCGATCGCTGTCGTGTCGAGGAACCGGTGCTGCGGTCGGTGGGCGAGGGGCACGTGTCGGCGTGCCATCTGGATCATGTGCCGGGTGGGCAGGTGGTGCCGATGGCGGCTGCCGCAACCGCCGGGTCGTAGGGCTTTTCCGCCCTACGGTCCGATTGGCAACGTACTCGCTACGCCGCTTGACCATATCCCGGCGGCGCGACCACACTCCGCCCAGGCGTCCGGCCGCGAGGCTCTGGCGGCTGGAAGCATTGAGACACGGCGACAAGGGAGGGATTGCACGATGCCTCAGGTGACCCTGACGGTGAACGGCAAACAGCATACGGTCGAGGTCGAGAACCGCACGCTGCTGGTCGAGCTGCTGCGCGAAAAGCTCGGGCTGACCGGCACTCACGTCGGCTGCGACACCAGCCAGTGCGGCGCCTGCGTCGTCCACGTGGATGGCGTCTCGGCGAAGTCCTGCACCATGCTGGCGCTGCAGGCCGACGGCACTGCGGTGACCACGATCGAGGGAATCGCTGCGGCCGATGGAACGCTGCATCCGATGCAGGAAATGTTCCGCGAGCATCATGCGCTGCAATGCGGCTTCTGCACGCCGGGCATGGTGATGAGCGCGATCGACCTGGTGAACTCGCATCCCGGTGGGCTGACCGAGAAGCAGATACGCGAAGGTCTGGAAGGCAATCTCTGCCGTTGCACGGGCTACCACAACATCGTCAAGGCGATTGCGGCCGCCTGGCCGCTGATGCACGGCAAAGCCGTCGCCGCCGAATAAGGCGAAACCAAAGGGAGACGTCGATGCCTTTCGAGGGAATTGGAGCCTCCGTTCGCCGTAAGGAGGATGCACGCTTTATCAGCGGGCGCGGCAACTATACCGACGACATCAACCGGCCGGGACAGCTGCACGCCTACCTCCGGCGTGCCGATCGGCCGCATGCCAGGATCAACGGCATCGACACCGCGGCTGCAGCGAAGGCGCCAGGCGTTGTGGCGGTGTTCACCGGTGCCGACATGGCGGCCGACAACATTGGCGGGCTGCCCTGCGGCTGGCAGATCCACAACAAGGACGGTTCGCCGATGGCGGAGCCGCCGCATCCGGTGCTGGCGGTCGGCAAAGTGCGCCACGTGGGTGATCCGGTCGCGGTGGTGATCGCCGAGACCAAGCAGGCAGCGAAAGATGCGGCCGAAGCAATCGTCATCGACTACCAGGACCTGCCGGCAGTCGCGTCGCTGCGCGATGCGATCGCGCCGGGTGCTGCGTTGGTGCATGACGAAGTGCCGGGCAACATCTGCTACGATTGGCATATCGGCGACAAGGCTGCGGTCGATGCCGCGTTCGCCAAGGCCGCGAAGGTGGTCAAGCTCGACCTGCTCAACAACCGGCTGATCCCGAACGCGATGGAGCCGCGCGCCGCACTTGGCGATTACGATGCCAACAGCGGTGACTTCACGCTGTACACCACCAGCCAGAATCCGCATGTGATCCGGCTGCTGATGGGCGCGTTCGTGCTGCACATTCCGGAGAACAAATTACGCGTCGTCGCGCCTGATGTCGGCGGCGGCTTCGGTTCGAAGATCTATCACTATGCGGAGGAGGCAATCGTCACCTGGGCGGCCGGCAAGGTACGCCGTCCGGTGAAGTGGACGGCCGAACGGACCGAAAGCTTCATGTCCGATGCGCATGGCCGCGACCATGACAGCTCTGCGGAGATGGCGCTGGACGCGGACGGCAACTTCCTGGCGTTGCGCATCTCAACGCTGGCCAACATGGGCGGCTATCTGTCTACCTTCGCGCCGTGCATCCCGACCTATCTGTACGCAACACTGCTGGCCGGCGTGTACAAGACGCCGGTGATCTACTGCGAGGTGAAGGCAGTGTTCACCAACACCGTTCCGGTGGATGCGTATCGCGGCGCCGGACGACCCGAAGCGACGTTCCTGCTGGAACGCCTGGTGGATGCCTGCGCCTACGACACCGGCATGGATCGCGTCGCGATCCGCCGCAAGAACTTCATCCCCGCCGATGCCTTCCCGTATCAGACACCGGTCGCGCTGCAATACGACAGCGGCAACTACCAGGCGACCCTGGACGCATGCCTGAAGGCAGCCGACCATGCCGGCTTCGAGGCGCGTCGCAGTGCTGCCGCGGCAAAGGGCAAGCTGCGTGGCATCGGCATGTCCACTTACCTCGAGGCGTGCGGCATCGCGCCGTCCGCCGTGGTGGGGTCGCTCGGTGCGCGCGCCGGGCTTTACGAGGTGGCGAACGTCAAGGTGCATCCGACCGGCAGCGTCACGGTCTACACCGGCACGCACAGCCACGGGCAGGGGCACGAGACAACGCTGGCGCAGCTTGTCTGCTCGCAGCTTGGCGTGCCGATGGACCAGGTCGACATCGTACATGGCGATACGGCGAAGATCCCGTTCGGCATGGGCACCTATGGCAGCCGCAGCCTTGCCGTCGGCGGCAGTGCCATGGTGAAGGCGATGGACAAAATCGTCACCAAGGGCAAGAAGATCGCCGCCCATCTGATGGAAGCCTCGGTCGATGACATCGAGTTTGCCGATGGCAAGTTCACCGTCGCCGGCACCGACAAGTCGAAGACGCTGACCGACATATCGCTCGCCGCCTACGTGCCGCACAACTATCCGATCGAGGAACTGGAACCCGGCCTCGATGAGACCTCGTTCTATGATCCGAAGAACTTCACTGTCCCTGGCGGCTGCCATATCGCGGAGATCGAGATCGACAAGGACACCGGCGTCGTCGAGGTGATCAACTTCGTCGCGGTCGATGACGTGGGCCGCGTCATCAATCCGATGATCGTAGAAGGCCAGGTGCAGGGCGGCGTCGCGCAGGGCATTGGCCAGGCATTGCTGGAGAACGCGGTGTATGACCAGGGCGGCCAGCTGCTGTCCGGCTCGATGATGGACTATACCATGCCGCGGGCGGACG
>DATAPW010000374.1:0-65453 GCA_036265005.1 Acetobacteraceae bacterium
GAACAGGAATGGATCGGTGAATTGGGCGATGATTGCGGCGGTCACCAACGCCCAGACCGCTGCGGCAACGGGAGCGCGCCAAAGCACCACGGCAAGGAAGAAGGTGACGAAGCTGCCGAGGAATTCGTGATGCATGGTCCATAGGACGGGATCGTACATATCGGGGTCGCGCAGGAACGCGAGCAGCGAGCCTTCCAACAGCGCGCCGAGGAACGATGGCGCAAAGCCAGCCTTGTCGTGTGAGCCCCCGAATGTGTCGAGCCAGGTCGATTGACTGATCTGTGCCGCTTCGCGGTGCCGGTAGAGTCCGAGGCGGAACAGCAGGTAGGAAAGCAGGGCGGCGAGCAGCACGAGGCAGACCAGCCGCAACCAGCGCTTGGCCGCGGCGCGCACCACGATTTCGGTGCGGCCGGAACGAAAAAATCCCAGAGGCAGCACGAAGCCCGACAAGACGAAGAACAACGTGACGGCGGCGGGCCCGTCGATCGACGCGAAGCTGACGCTGCCCAGCATGGCCGACGCCGGGTCGAAGCCGCCGACGATGCCGAGCCGCGCAGGATCGAACGCCCACAGGAAGTGCCACGCCACTACAATGAGCGCGGCGAGCCCACGCAGGGCTTCGAGCTGCACGAGCTTGCTGTCTGACCGCGTGGCCGCCGCCTGTGCATCCACGCGGACCAACGCGCCGGGGTTTGCAACATACAATGCCTGTGTGCCTCCTCAGTGCTCGGGACCGGAGGCGACCAAGGCGACGAATCTGACGGCAGTGTGACGCGCGGGTGCACGTCGGCGTGAGGGGTGGCGCGATAGCTGCCGGGCGCGGAGCGCCCGGCAGCGTTTTTTGAGCCCCTGCGATTTCTGTCAGGTGCGGCTGATCAGCAGCAATGCCGGCAAGGCAAGCTGAGCGATCATTCGGACGTGCGGCAAATGGCGCTCGTCGTAGAAGCCGCCGCGATTGCACAGGTTGAGCGTGCCTATGGTCTGCTTGCGCCAGCGCACCGGCATATTCAGGATGCTGTCGCAGCCCAGCGAATGGATCAGTGCGTGATCGAAGAAATTCGCCGCGATATCCTCGCGCGTGCGGCCGATATAGGGCTGCCCGCCATGGATGACACGTTGCATCCAGGCTGAGTCGGTGACCGGCTTACGCCCGCCAACCGGATATGCATCCGGCTGGTTGCTGTAGAAACGCTCGGACTGCCGTAACGCCGGATGGTGCACCAGGACGGTGAACAGAATGTGACCCGGTTCGCTGGCCAGCGCCGCATCGATGGCGCGGAAGGTGGTGCCCGGCTGCTCGAGGTCGGCATGGGCGGCGAGGATTGCCTCGATCATCGCGCGGCAGCGATCGCGGCGTTCAGTGCACGCACGCCGGCAGCAGGACCATCCGGATGGCTCCAAATGGCGCCGACCACCGCGAGGAAGTCAGCCCCGGCCTGCACCAGCGGCCCACAGTTCGTCGCGGTGATGCCGCCGATCGCGCAGCAGGGCAGCTCCATCAGTTCCGACCACCAGTGGAGGATATCGGGATCGATAAACCGCGTGACGTCCTTGGTACCGGAGGGGAAGAAGGCACCGAATGCGACGTAATCCGCACCATCATCGCCGGCCTGCATGGCAAGGTCGCGGCTGCCCTTGCAAGTGACGCCCAATGTCGCGTCGGGACCCATCAATCCGCGCGCGTCCGTTGCCGGCATATCCTCCTGGCCGACATGCGCGCCGTCGCTGCCGGTCTGGCGCACCAGGTCGGCACGGTCGTTCAGCAGGAACGCCACGCCACGCGATTGCGTCACGGGACGGAGCGCATCGATTGCGCGGCGCCACGCATCGTCGTCCACGTCCTTCAGTCGTAATTGCACCGCCGCCACGTCGCCGGCATCCAAGGCGGCAGCAAGCTGGTCGGTGAATGGTACCGGATCGAGCTTTGGCGGCGTGATCAGGTAGAGGCGGCAGCCATCCTGGCCGCCGCCGATTCCTGCCATGCCGTCAGGCCTTGCCGAGATAGATGTCGATGATCTTGTTCAACATCTCCAGCGCGACTTCCTTCGGGCGCTGGAAGGTGTTGCGGCCGATGATGCTGCCGTTGGCGCCGCCGTCGCGGATGCCGCGCACTTCCTCGAATACGCCGTCGAGGTCCTTTGCCTCGCCGCCGGAGAACACCACGACGCGGCGGCCGCTGAACGCGCACTGCATGACGTGCTCGACACGCTTGGCGAGGGTCGAGCCGTCGATCTTTTCGTAGCTCTTTTTTGCCGCCTCCAGGCTGATCACCGCAGAGGGTGGCTTCACCTTAATGATGTTGGCACCCATCAGTGCGGCCATCTGCGTGGCGTAGGCGCAGATATCCAGGGCGGTCTCGGCGGCGCGATCCAGGTTGGGACCCCGCGGATAGCTCCACACCACGACCGCCAGCCCGCTGGCCTTCGCTTCGGCGGTCAGTTCCCGCAACTCCTCCATCTGGGCGAAGGCAAACTCGCTGCCAGGATAGATGGTAAAGCCGATCGCGGCGCAGCCCAGCCGCAGCGCGTCCTTCACGCCGGCAGTTACCGCCTGGTCCTTGTTGGTCGCCAGCGAATTGGAGTTGTTGCATTTCAGGATGGTGGGGATGGCGCCGGCAAAGGTGTCGGCGCCGGCAGCGATCATACCGAGAGGCGCGGCATAGGCGTTCAGCCCGGCCTCGATGGCCAGTTGATAGTGGTAGTGCGGATCGTAGGCCGGCGGGTTCGGCGCGAAGCTGCGCGCGGGGCCATGCTCGAAGCCCTGATCGACCGGCAGGATCACCACCTTCCCGGTGCCACCGAGTTTCCCAGTGGACAGGATACGGGCAAGGTTGGCCTTCACCCCCGGAGGATCGCCCTCGTACCAGTCCAGGATCTTCTTCACTTTCTGGGTGATGCGCATGTGGACGGTCCTTCTTGCTGAGGGCGCTGGGCGTCGGCTTCGGTACTAACCCAGAGCGGCGCCGCTGTCACCCGGGGTGATTCGAATCTGCAACCAATTGTGTAAGCGGCGTGCTGCCGCACGCTCAGCCATATCGAGCGCCGGCGGACGGAAAGTTAACACCTCGCCGCCAAGTGATCCGGCGATCACTGCCACCGCGCGCCAGCCTGGCGCGGCAGGGTGCAGCACAAGCCGACGCTGTCCGATCCGCAGCGCTCCCAGCGCCAACCCCGATGCGTCGGCACAATCGAGGATGTCGGTCATCGGAACGGCGGCATGGTCGCGGCGAACCTGCTCGATCACCGCGCGCCACCAGCCACAGCCGGCAAACTGTGCGGCTGCCGGTGCCGAAAGCAGCGTAACCGGCTGGCCGATGCCGAGTACAGCGCGCGCATCCGCCAGGCCATGGATGACGACAGCCGGATAGGAGCCAAGGGTCACCGACCACTGATCACCGATATCTGCTTGACGTTCAAGCGATCGCCCGCTTTCAGTGCAGGCGGCATTGCGGCAGGGGGCCGGTTGGCGATGGCGAGCGACACCGAAGACCCGGAAGCGGCAGCGGACCGGTTGGAGACGGCTCTGGAACGGATCGCGCAGGCCGCGACGCGCGATGAGATGCCTCAGGATCAGGCTGCATTGGCGAATTCCGAAGAAATTGCTGCGCGACTCGACGGATTGATCGATCGTTTACGGACGGCACTCGGCAGCAAGGCCGATTGAACCCGGAGGCAAGGATCATTCGATGGCGCAGGTTACCGTTCGCATAAATGGCTACGCGTACACTGTCGGCTGCCAGGACGGCGAGGAAGAGCATCTGCAAGCGATGGCCGGCGAGGTCGATCGGCGAATCGAAAGCGTCAAGGCGGTGGCGGGCCCCAGCGGCGAAGCGCGGATGCTGGTCATGGCGTCGCTGCTGATGGCCGACGACCTGTTCGAGACGGACAAGGCGCTGAGAGCCGCCCAGGCCGGTCAGGCGACCGGCCAACCATCCGCCGCTCCGGCGGATCCGAAACTCGGCCGGCGGCTGGGCAAACTGGCAAAACGCGCCGAGGAGATTGCCCTGGACCTGGAGCATCCCTAGATTGTGAAGGCGGGGCTGCTCGGTGCGTCAGGTACTACATCCCCTGGGCCAGTAAGCAACTCCCTCGGGAACTGGCTCTGTCGGGATCTTGGTCTCGGTATCCGGTGCCCACCTGCACAAGCAGGCTCTGGGAGGATGACACGCCAACGGCCATGGCGGCTCCGCACTTAATGCCCGATCTGAACGAAGCCAAGCGTGCCGCCCGGGAGCGAGCGCTGGCGGCGCGCGTGGGGTGGGATCCTGCGGTGGGAGCCAAACTGGCAGGCAACGTGTTGCGCGAAATGCCGCCACCGGCTGGGGCAGTGGTGTCGGGGTTCTGGCCAATGGGCCAGGAGATCGATATCCGACCGCTGTTGTATGCGCTGCATGATCGCGGCCATCCGATCGTGCTGCCGGAAACGCCGAGGCGTGGAAATCCCCTGATCTTTCGGTCCTGGCGTCCCGGTGACGTGCTGGTTGCCGAACGCTTCGGCACGATGCGCCCGGCGGGCGAGGTGCGCACACCGGATTTCCTGCTGGTGCCATTGCTGGCATTCGATCGGCGGGGGCAACGGCTGGGGTATGGGGCCGGGTACTACGATCGCACGCTGGCGGGCCTGCCAGGACGATATCGGCTGGGCATTGCCTATGCTGCGCAGGAACTGGACGCGGTGCCGGCGGGTCCCTGCGACGTCAGGCTCGACGCGGTCGCGACCGAGCAGGGCATGATTTTTTGCAAGGAATAATGCGTGTCGCGAAGCCCCCTCCTTAACCCTCCCCCGCTGCGCGGCAGAGCGGATTCACGCCACCTCACTCGCTCAACCGGGGGTTAGAGAGGCACGATGCGCATCCTGTTCATCGGCGACGTGGTCGGTCGCACCGGCCGCGATGCGGTCGCCACGTCGCTGCCGAAGTTGCGCGAGGCATTGCGCATCGACCTTGCGGTGGTGAACGCGGAGAACGCGTCGCACGGTTTCGGTCTCGCTCCCGACATGGCGACAGCGTTGTTCGCGGCGGGGGCCGATGTCATCACGCTCGGCAACCATGCGTGGGACCGCAAGGAGATCATTCCCTTCATTTCCGAGAATCCCCATTTGCTGCGTCCGCTGAATTTCCCGCCCGGTACGCCGGGCAGCGGCGCGATCGTGGTGGACGTGCCGGGCGACCGGAAGGCGCTGGTGATGCAGGCGATGGGCCGGCTCTACATGGACGCGCTCGACTGCCCGTTCCGCGGCACCGCGCAGGAACTGGCGAAGCACCGGCTGGGCGGCACGGTGGGGGCGATATTGGTGGATTTCCACGCCGAGGCGACCAGCGAGAAGATGGCGTTCGCCCATTCGTTCGACGGCCAGGTATCGCTGGTGATCGGCACGCACACGCATTGCCCGTCTGCCGACGGCCAGGTGCTGCCGCGCGGCACCGCGTTCCAGTCGGATGCCGGGATGTCGGGCGACTACGACAGCGTCATCGGCATGGCGAAGGAGGGCGCGACAGCGCGCTTCTGGCGCAAGATGCCTGGCGAACGACTGGCGCCGGCGGAGGGCGAGGCGACGGTGTGCGGCGTGTTCGTCGAGACCGACGATGCGACAGGTCTGGCGAAGCGGATCGAGCCGGTGCGGGTGGGTGGCCGGCTGTCGCAGGCCATGCCGGCGGCATAGGACGGCGGCGGACGGATTATCCTTGGCTTACCGTCACCGAATAGTCCTGTCCGAGCCACTCGCCGGTGGCGAGCTCCATCCAGGTGAACACGATCTGGCGCCCCGGTACCAAGCCATCGGTTGCGATTTCCGCTGCATGCACCCCGAGGCCGGTATCCTTGGTCCACGTGTCTCTGCGCGTCTCCCAGGCGTCGGTGCTCCAGTGCACCAGCGCCGGCGCCGTGAGGTCAAGCCTCAACACCCGTCCCATCGGCACCGACGGAGTCCGCCAGTCCGGCCGCCAGGGGCGCACCCGTGCCACATGCTTCGCCCGCAGGTAGCGGCGGACAGTCTGCGGCGGGCGGTCGAAGACGGCGCCATCTGCCAGCGAGCGCAGCAGCTTGATGTGCTCGGCGTGCGCCCAGACCAGTGGCATCGCTGACCCGCTGGGCTTGCCGGGCTCCAGCTCGAGTGCCGGAATCGGCGGCCCGTCCCATACCTGCTCCGGCAGCAGCTTGCCCGGGCTCGCCCCTGCCTCCAGCGTCGCCAGCAGCCGTTCCGCCTCAGCACGTCTTCCAGCGGCCAGCTCGTAATGCGCGCGCTCGCCGGCGAGTAGCGGCCAAGGCCGTCCAACACCAGTTCCGTCGTAAGCGCGCCCATCCTCGTGTTCGCCGTAGCCATCGCCGTTGTAGCGCCGCCAACCGGGCCCGTAGGGCAGATCGACGAGGAGCGTATGGTCGATCACCTTCACCGTGTCGGTGATGCGTGGATCGTCCGCCGCCCGTAGCCCGAAGCGCACCAGAGCCAGCGCATCGGTGCTGATCAGTTCGTCCGCGGCGACATTGCAAGCCTCGCCGAACCGGTTGCGCACCTCGACAATGCCGCTGGTTTCCGCGCGCGCTTCGCCGGGCACCTCGGGCGCAATCCGCACGTAATAGCCTGCCACGCCGACCTCGTGGCTCAGCCTGGTATCCGCCACGTAGATCCAGTCCTCGATCTGTTCGTTCCACGCATCTGCCGTGTCGCGGAGGAAGTCCCCGACGCCTTCGGCGTCGCAGATATCGGCAAGGTCGGCGGCGGCGAGCAGTGCGGCGACCTCTACTGCGAGGGTGAATGGCGTATAGCCGGCATTCTCCTCCCAACGGTCCTGGCTGGTCCGCGGCCCGTGGCTCACGACGAAGCCGGCCGCCCGCATCACCATCGGCCAATATGCAGCCAGCATCGGCCGGGGCATGGCCCCCTCACGCAATGCCATATCCAGCAGCAGCATCGGAAACGCGCATTCGTCCAGCTGCACGCCGGTCCAGTATGGTGTGCCATCGAGCCAGCAATTCTGCGGCCAGGACCCGTCGTCCTCCTGGATGGCTCGCAGGTAGCGCACGACGCGCAGGACCTCGTGGTGGGCGCCGCAGGCCAGGAATGCCCCTGCCGTCTGCACCAGGTCGCGCGGCCAGACCAAGTGATAACCGCCGATGTCGTCGTCGCCCTTGCTGCCGCCCCAGGGGATCGACAGGCTGGCGATCAGTCCGCCGGGAAACGTCGGGCTTTCGTGGCAGCGCAGAACCGCCGTGCTGACGCGGTAGACATTATGTTGGTCCACCTTGCGGTCGAGTGAACGCAGCCTCGCCTGCCATTCGCGCCAGCCGGTGGCGTATTCCTCGATCTGGGTATCGACCGGGGTCTGCAGGCTGGCACGTACGCGGAACGCTGCCTCGGGCGCGCTGCGGCCGAACCCGACTGCGAGCCGGAATTCATTCGTGGGGTCGGCGACCTCGGCACTCATTGCGACGTTGCCATCGGCCGCGCGGTCGTACTCATCGGTCAGATGTCCGTGGGCCTGCAGCATTTGCCAACCGTCGCTGGCGCCCACGAAACCGACCGAGCAGGCCGGGAACGGCCGCGAGCAACCGAGCGCGAGCCGCGTGCCGTCGCCCTCGGCAAACAGCATGAAATGACCTTTGTAGTCGCCGATCCAGGCGGTGTTATGTGCTCCGCCATTCACCAGGTGCGGTGCCAGCAGGGCGAACAGGCGGAGCGGCGTCCCGTCGAGCACCTCCAGCCGGATACGCTGCACCACGACATCGGCCCGTGGATCGGCGAGCACGTATTTGATGATACGAAAGCGCCCGCCGAGGTGTGTGTTGGTCAGCTGAAAGGCGGGAACGCCGTCTTCCAACCGGGTCAGCTCGAAGCTGCAGTCGCGCTTCTCTTCGGCAAAGAAGCCTTCATCGTCCGTAACGATCAGCCCGAAGTCCCGCGTGCAGGCCTGGTCAACGCGCGGGTAATAGATTTCGTCGAGGATACCGTGGCTCAGGGTAAACCACACGCGGCTGACCGGCGACAGCGCGGTGCCGACGCCGCTTTTTGCGCTGGATGTCCAGCGCGGCGGGATGCCTGGCCAGCCTGGTGCGTCGGTCACCCATTGCTCCTCGTTTACCGCCGGTTAACCCTAATTGGACTCGCATGGCGACTGACGGAGGCGCCTCACGTTGTCGTGAATTGGTTTGACGCGACGGACCCGAAAGAACAGAGTAGCAACATGAATATGTTGCGCGAAGCGATTTTCTCGATCGGCACTGATAGCGTCGAGATCCCATTTGTCTGGGTCTCGAATGGCCATGGCTTGCGTCCTGGAGATCCATGGTTCGAGGCGGGTCGAATGTCCCTCGGTGTGGACGCTTCGCCGCCAGGAGCGGAACCGGATCCGTCGCTGCGACGGCATGCCAGCGCAACCCAGGACAATCGCTGTGCCGGTGTATCTTCCTTGCCGGCATCGTGGGATGGCGCCCCCGACGGCCAGGGATCTCCGGGCCAGGCACAAACATCCACGCGACCGCGTCGCTACGGCGATTCAGACACCGTGGCCCTGGGCGCGGCGATGCAGGCGATGGCTGCGCTGGCACAGGTCGATCCGGAGATACCGCGGTTCAACGTGGAATCGCAACGATAAGGGCAACCTTTTGGTTGCATAGATCGCCCTGTGGTGCCATTTATAGGCAACCAGGAGGTTGCCATTATGGTCGATCGCATCGAAAAAATTGTCGAATTGCGTGCATCCATCGAGCGAGTCTGGCGTGCGCTCACCGATCCAGCCGAATTCGGCGAATGGTTCCGAGTGAAGCTGGACGGGCCATTCACGCCTGGAGAGGTAACACGCGGCCACATCACCTACCCCGGTTTCGAGCATGTCACGTGGGAGGCGAAGGTCGTCACCGTGGACCGACCTCGATTGTTCTCCTTTACGTGGCACCCTTATGCGGTTGATCCCGATGTGGATTATTCCCAGGAGCCGCCGACGCTCGTCGAATTCAGGCTCGAACCGACGCCGATCGGAACACGATTGACCGTCGGCGAGTCCGGCTTCGAGGCGCTGCCGAGTGGACGCCGGCCGATCGCGGTGCGCATGAACGACGGCGGATGGAGCGAGCAGATCAAGAACATCCGGGCTCATGTCGAGGCCTAGCCTGCGGGAACCGGCCTCGGACCCATCGCCGATCTTTGCGGCGCTGGGTGACAGAACGCGCCTTTCGCTGCTGCTGACATTGAGCGATGGTCAATCGCGATCGATCACCAGTCTGTCGGCGGATACGCAGCTGACCAGGCAGGCCATCACCAAGCATCTCCATGTGCTGGAAGACGCCGGCCTGGTCAGCAGCATCCGCATCGGCCGTGAAAGCCGTTTCGCCTACAGCCCCGGGTCGATCGCCGATGCCACGAGCTATCTCGCGACGGTCTCGGCGCAATGGGACGAGGCACTGTCCCGGCTGCGCTCGCTGGTCGAGGATTGATCAGGCGGCATTCCGCGGCCTGTCGCGATATCCCGCGATAGGCTACATCTAGGACCATCGACAACTGACCGCTGAACCATGGCCGGACATTCCCAGTTCAAGAACATCATGCACCGAAAGGGTGCGCAGGATGCGCGTCGCGGCCGGCAGTTTGCCCGGCTGATTCGCGAGATCACCGTCTCGGCACGCCAGGGCCTGCCTGATCCCGCCGCCAACCCACGGCTGCGCGCGGCGATGGTGGCGGCGCGCCAGGCCAATATGCCGAAGGACACGGTAGACCGTGCCATCAAGAAGGCGAGCGGTGGAGCAGCGGGCGACGACTATGTCGAGGTCCGCTATGAGGGCTACGGTCCGGCTGGTGTTGCGATCATCGTCGAGGCGCTGACCGACAACCGAAATCGCGCCGCCTCGGACATCCGCTCGGCGTTCGCCAAGCATGGCGGCGCGCTGGGCGAGACGAATTCCGTGAGCTTCCTGTTCAACCGCCTCGGCGTGATCCGTTATCCGGCGTCGGCTGCATCCGCCGACGATATGCTGGAAGCAGCGATCGAGGCGGGGGCCCAGAACGTCGAAAGCGATGCAGAAGTGCATGAGGTCACGGCGGCGGTGGACGATTTCTTCGCCGTGCGTGATGCGCTGGAGGCCCGGTTCGGCGCGCCGGAAAGTGCGCGGCTCGATTGGCGCCCGACCACCAGCGTGACGCTGGACGAGGACCGCGCGGCATCGCTGCTGAAGCTGCTGGACGCGCTGGACGAGAGTGACGACGTGCAGAACGTCTATGCGAACTTCGACATTCCGGACGCGGTGATGCAGAAGCTTTCGGCGTAACGGTTGGCGGGCGGCGGAGTGCGATGCGCTGATCCGCCCTACGGCTTGCTGTCGCCCGCTTCGGCGCGCATGCGGCCGGCCACGAATGCGCCGATGATCAATGTGATGTAGGCCGCCATGATGGCTTCCTGCCACGGCGCAAGTGCCGTGCGGCGCGCCATTGCTGCATTGCTGGCGGCGGCATCGATATTCGCCGCAGAGCGGCTCATTTGCATGAAGCCGATCGCCGACAGCAGTGGAACCAATACGACAAATCCAAGCAGCACGGGTCTCGCGCGTCGGATCCATGCGAACCGCCGGAGGCTGAGCCACAAGCCGAGACAGCCATGCAGCCACCCGGGTGCCAAGAGCGCGAGTTGCCAGCCTTGCGCGCCCGACCGGACCAGCGATGCGACGACGATGCGGTAGCTCGGCTCGACGTCGTATACGGCTACGGCAAGCCGCGTCGTCACGACATGCCCGATCAGCAGCAGCGGCAGGCTGAACCCGGCCCAGAGCCGCACCCATTCGATGATCGGCAAATCCCAGTGACGCCGCCCATAGATGGTTCTGCAGGCCAACGCGAAATGAATGGCGGCCGCGCCATACAGCGACGCGGTCCCTGGCGGGCTTTGCCACAACAGGATCGACCATGTGAGGCCACGTTCCGCCAGGTCCAGCGACCAGATGCCAAGCGCATGATTGATCATGTGCAGGGAAATGTAGGTCAGCAGCACCAGCCCTGAGGCAAGGCGCAGGTGACGCGCGGTCAGGCGCATGGTCCGAGCGCTACTCCGGGTGGTTACCGCTTCGGCATCGCTGTGCTGGCGGACTCAACGGAATACAGGACCGCCATGCTGTCACGAATATTCCCGGCGAACTACGTCCGCGGTGCCAACTCATCGTCGATCTGCTTGGCGCGCATCGCCGCCGGGCGGCCGGTAAGGCGAGCAACGTAATCGACGAACGCGCTGCGCTTTTCGATCATGCCGAATTGCAGCCCGAAGCCAAGCTGCGAACCGACATAAAGGTCTGCGGCTGTGAATCCATCGCCCACCAGATACGGTGCCCGCGATACCACTGCTTCGATCACGTCGATCACCGCCGCGAAGCTGCCGTACCCGGCCATGCGTTCGCGTTCCGCCGGCACGGTGAATCCCAATGCCTGGTTGGTCCACGCCGCCTCCAGCGGACCGGCCGCGAAGAACAACCAGCGGTAATACGGACCGCGCAGTCGGTCACCATGCGGTGGCGCCAGCGCGACTGCGGGAAACGCATCGGCGAGATAGGCACAGATCGCGGCGGCCTCGGTGACGACGGTATCGCCGTGCCGCAGCGCCGGAACTTTCCCCATGGGGTTGATGGCCAGGTACTCAGGTGCCTTCATCGTGGCGTAGTCGAGCAGTTCAGTGCGGTACGGTTGCCCAACTTCCTCGAGCATCCAACGGACGATGCGGCCACGTGACAAGGGATTGGTGTAGAAAACGAGTTCGTCGCGCATTGACGGGTTCCTTCAAGGACCGCCTGTCGTATACCAGCACAAGACAGGAACAGGCACCCGATTCGCCCATGGCCAGACTGCTTGGCATCGACCCAGGCCTGCGCTTCACCGGTTGGGGTGTGATCGAGGCGGATGGCAACCGCTTGCGGCATGTCGCCGACGGGGTGATCGCGACGGATAGCGCAACGGTCGTGCCGGAACGCCTGAAGGTGCTGCACGACGCGCTTGTCGCCTTGATGGCGCAGCACAGACCAGACGAAGCGGCAATCGAGGAGACCTACGTGAATCGCAACGGCAGCGCCACGCTGAAGCTGGGCTATGCCCGTGGCGTTGCGTTGCTGGCCCCCGCTCTCGTTGGCATCCCGGTTATCGAATATGGCGCCAAATCAGTGAAGCTGGCGGTTGTGGGCACCGGCGGTGCGGACAAGGCGCAAGTACAGATGATGGTGCGACGGCTGCTGCCGGGTGCGGCAATCCGCCGCGCAGACGCGGCAGATGCTTTGGCCGTGGCGATTTGCCACGCGCATCACCGCGCCAGCCGGCTGGCATGGGCGACGCGTGCGAGGTCCGCTTGATCGCGCAGCTTACCGGACGGGTTGAGGCACTTGAGGAAGGTCGCTGCATCATCGACGTGAACGGTGTCGGCTATCTGGTGCAGGCCTCCACACGCACACTCGCCGCGCTGCCGACGCCGCCGGCCACGGCGCGGCTGCTGGTGGAGACGCATGTGCGCGAAGATGCCATCCTGCTGTACGGCTTCGCCGATCCCGCTGAACGCGACTGGTTCCGGCTACTGACCACGGTGCAAGGCGTCGGCGGACGTGTCGCACTTTCCGTGCTGTCGGCACTGTCGCCGCGCGATCTGGTCTCCGCGATCGCCGCCGGCGATCGTGCCAGCCTGACGCGCGCACCGGGCGTGGGGTCGCGGCTGGCAGTGCGGGTGCTCACCGAACTGCGTGACAAGGTTGGCGCGATGCCGTCATCGCCCGGCCTCGTGTTGCCGCGACCCGGGCCACCCAGTGTGGTGGAGGATGCCGTCTCGGCGCTGGTGAACTTGGGCTATCGCCGGCCGGAGGCGCAGCCGGCGGTGAGCCGAGTGATCGAACGGCTGGGCGATGCAGCACCGCTGGACGCGGTGATTCGCGATAGCCTGAAGGAACTGGCCCAGAGGGCGCCAGGATGAGCGGCAGTGCGAAGCGCGGCCGGCGCGGCAGCGCCAGTTCCGGGTCTCCCTCTCCCATTGCGGAAGCGGGTTGGGGCGAGGGAACACCGGACGTTCCCCTGCCCCCAACCCCCAACCCTCTCCCCCAAGGGGAGGGGCAGGCGAACCATGACCCGGCCGCAACCCGCACGGTCTCCCCCGTCCGACGTGACGAAGATACCGCCGAAGCATCCCTTCGTCCTCAGACATTGGCGGAGTTCGTCGGCCAGCAGGCCAGCCGGGAGAACCTCGCAGTGTTCATCCAGGCCGCCCGCGCCCGCGGCGAGGCCTTGGACCACGTGCTGCTGCATGGTCCGCCGGGACTGGGCAAAACCACCCTCGCCCAGATCGTCGCCCGCGAGCTCGGAGTCGGTTTTCGCGCCACCTCCGGCCCGGTGATCCAGCGCGCAGGGGACCTCGCCGCAATCCTGACAAACCTCCAACCCAGGGATGTCCTTTTCATCGACGAAATCCACCGGCTGCAGCCAGCGATCGAGGAAGTCCTGTATCCTGCAATGGAAGACTTCCAGCTCGATCTGATCATCGGTGAGGGGCCGGCTGCACGCTCCGTGCGCATCGACCTGCCGGCGTTTACCCTGGTTGGCGCCACGACCAGGGCAGGCCTGCTCGCCACGCCGTTGCGCGACCGCTTCGGCATTCCGCTGCGCCTGGTGTTCTACACGCCTGCTGAACTCGAACTAATCGTCCGCCGCGGCGCCGAGAAGCTCGCTGTGTCCCTGACCCGCGACGGTGCCGCTGAAATTGCCCGCCGGTCCCGTGGCACCCCCCGCGTCGCCGGCCGCCTGCTGCGCCGCGTGCGTGACTTCGCCGCCGTGGCCGGCACCGCCGAAGTCGACCGCAACGCCGCCGACACTGCGCTGAACCGCTTGGAAGTGGACCGTCTCGGCCTCGACGCGATGGATCGCCGCTACCTGCGCCGGATCGCCGAGCACCATGCCGGTGGTCCGGTTGGCGTCGAGACCCTGGCGGCAGCACTGGCCGAAGCGCGGGATACGCTGGAGGACGTGGTCGAGCCGTTCCTGATCCAGGAAGGCCTCGTCCTGCGCACCAGCCGCGGCCGAATGTTGGGCGACCCCGGCTGGCGGCATCTCGACCTGCCACCGCCCGCTCGCCTGCCGGACCAACTCGACCTCTTGCGTGAACCTGAATGAATCGACATCCGGCCTCCATTCCGCCGGATGGCAGGCACCGCTATGCCGTGCGGGTCTACTACGAGGACACGGATGCCGGCGGAGTGGCTTATCACGCCAGCTATCTGCGCTTCGCCGAGCGTGCCCGTACCGAGGCCTTGCGTGACATGGGCATCCCGCATGCAGACCTGCTGCAATGTTTCACTCTGATGTTCGTGGTGCGGCGCGTCGAAGTGGACTATCTCCGTCCCGCTCGGCTCGACGATTCGCTGATCGTGGTGACCGAGTCGCGCGCGGTGGGAGGCGCGTCGGTGCTGTTGCGGCAGGAAGTGCGCGGCCCAGAGGGGGCCTGCGCCGTACTGACCGTGCGGCTTGCCTGCGTGAAGCCGGGGGAAAGCAAGCCGGGCCGTCTGCCGCAGCGCTGGCGGTCGGCTCTGACGGAAATGTGCGCAGCTGCAAACGCTGCACAGGACAGGGGGTAGCAGGTGGATCGGGCAGTCGATGCGGTGAATCTCGCGACGCCGGGGGCGGACCTTTCGCTATGGGGGCTGTTCCTCGAGGCCGATATCGTCGTGAAGATCGTCATGCTGGGCCTGCTGGCCGCCAGCGTCTGGGTATGGGCCGTGGTGTTCGAGAAATGGTCCAGCCTGCGCAAGGTGAACCGCGAGGCCGATGGGTTCGAGGATCGATTCTGGTCGGGCGGCAGCCTGGACGAGTTGTTCGACCGTGAAGCGACCAATCCGGCGCATCCGATGGCGGCGGTGTTCGGCGCGGCGATGGGTGAGTGGCGCCGATCGGTACGCGTTGCCGGCGCCGACATCAGCCGCAGCTCGGTCCGGGAGCGCGTGGACCGCGCGATCACCGTCACGGTACAGCGCGAGATGGATCGGCTGGAGCGCTGGATGATCTTCCTGGCCTCGGTTGGCGCCACCGCGCCGTTCATCGGGCTGTTCGGCACCGTGTGGGGGATCATGCACAGCTTCTCGGCCATTGCGGCGATGCATAACACCAATCTCGCGGTTGTGGCCCCGGGCATCGCCGAGGCTTTGTTTGCCACGGCGATCGGCCTGGTGGCGGCAATTCCCGCGGTGCTGGCCTACAACAAGATCAGCAATGATCTGGTGCGGTTCGCTTCGCGGCTGGAAGGGTTCGGCGCCGAATTCAGCGCCATCCTGTCGCGCCAGAGCGAGGAGCGGGCGTGATGCAGCCAGCGATATCTCCGGTGGACTGCCGCCTCCTGGCAATCGCCGGCAATGACCCAACAGCGCGGGCAGGGTAGCCATGGCAGCCTCCCTGGGTGGCAGGCCGCAGCGCCGCGGGCGTTACCGGCCATTGTCCGAAATCAACGTCACGCCGCTGGTCGACGTGATGCTGGTGCTGCTGATCATCTTCATGGTCACGGCTCCGCTGATGACCTCCGGCGTATCGGTCGACCTGCCGAAGACCGACGCGAAGCCGCTCAACACCGACAGCCAGCCATTGACCGTTTCGATCAATGCGGGCGGGAAGATCTTCCTGCAGGACCAGGAGGTGGAGCTACCTGAACTGGTGTCGAAACTGCAGGCAATTGCACAGAACAACCAGGATCGCCGCATTTTCGTTCGCGGCGACAAAGACCTTGCCTACGGTCGGATCATGGAGGTGATGGGCACGATCACCCAGGGCGGCTTCACCAAGGTGGCACTGCTGGCGGAGCAACCAAGTACGCCGCCGGCCGCTGCGCCCGCCAATCCTCCTGCCAACGCCGGCCGCCCGAAGGCAGGCTGAGGGTAGCGCGTGCTGCAACGCGTCCTGCGTGGGGCCGATCACCTGGGTAGCAGAACCCAGGGCATGAATCCCGGGCTGCGCCGGGGCGCTATTATTTCTGTATCGATCCATATTCTCATTCTGGCCGCCCTGCTGATCGGCCTGCCGTTCGCCAGCCCACCGGAGGAACCGCAGGAGACCACCGTTGCGATGGTGTTCGACGGTACCGCGGCGACCTCGGTGAAAGCCCCTGCACCGGCGGCGGTGCCTGCGCCGTCCACGGCACCGGAGGCAACGCCCGTGCAGCCGACGCCGACGCCGCCAAAACCGCAGCCGGTCGAGGCGCCGCCGCCTCCCCCGCCACCGCCACCTCCCCCGCCACCACCGCCGCAGGCGACGGCGCCACCCTTGCCGAGCCCGCCGACGCCGACCCCGCCGCCCACGCCGTCGCCGGCCCCGGCCACCGCGCCGCCACCGCCGGCCGCGCCGCCCACGCCGCCGCAGGTGCAGCCGCCACTGCCGACACCACCGCTGCCGGTGCCACCGCCACCCACGCCGGCGCCCCCGAGCCCGCAAAGTCCGACGTCGCAGCCGAACCCGACGAAGAATCCGGCGCCGCAAAGCACCGCGCTCGAGAACACCCTGGAAAAGCTGCGCAGTCTCCAGAAGCAGACGCAGCCGCCAAAGACGCTGTACAACCCACAGGCCGGCGGTGTGCCCAACGGCGGCGGCAATCCGCAAAGCGATGATACGTCGGCACTCACCCTCGCGCAGCGGGGTGCGATCGGCGATTACGTCCGGCGCTGCTGGAGCACCGATCCGGGCATGTTGGATCTCGACAAGATGGAGGTGCTGCTGACCGTCACCACTGACGGCAGCGGCGTCGTCCGGCGTGCCATTATCGCGCCGGAGGACGCAGGAAGGGTCGGCGGAAACCCGCGGCTGCGCGTGTTCTCCGAGCGTGCCATCCGCGCGGTCCTCGACCCGGCCTGCGCCAACCTGCCGCTGCCCCAGCCGATGCTCGGACAGACGCGCATGTTCACGTTCCGATTCAGACCGTGAGCCAACTCACTTGAGGGAAGACTCAGCCATGACAGAATTGCCCATGCTCCCGCTCAGCCGCCGCTCGCTTCTGGCCGGCGCCGCCGGGTCTGCCGCGCTGATTGCGGCGCCAGCCGCGGTGCGAGCCCAGGCTCTGGCGCCGCCGCACGCGGCGGGCGGTCCCGGCGCCGGACAGAGCGCTGTCATCGACGTCAATCGCGCACGAACGGATCCGATTCCGATCGCCATCCCTGCGTTGAGCGGTGGCGACGGCAACTCCGCGCAACTCGGTCAGGACATCGCCACCGTCATCACCAACGACCTTGCCCGCTCCGGCCTGTTCCGTCCGGTCGCGCCTGCCGCCTTCATCCAGGCGGGCGGTCCCCAGGGCGATACGCCGAATTTTGACAATTGGCGGACCATTGGCGCGCAGGCACTGGTGACCGGTCGGGCAGAAGCCCAGGGCGCCGGACAGATCCGCGTCGAGTTCCGCCTGTGGGACGTGCTGCCGCGACAACAGATCCAGGGCACCGCCTACACCACCAGCCAATCCAACTGGCGTCGTATCGCCCACATCATCGCCGACGTGATCTACGAGCGGCTGCTCGGCGAGAAGGGCTATTTCGATACCCGCATTGTCTATATCGGCGCGACCGGACCGCGTGACAGGCGCACCAAGAGGCTTGCGATCATGGACCAGGACAGCGAGAACAACCGCTTCCTGACCGACGGTTCGTGGTTGGTGCTAACGCCGCGCTTCCATCCGACGCGCGACGAAATCGCCTTCATGAGCTACGCCAACAACCGGCCGCGCGTGTATCTGTTCAACCTGGGCAACGGTCAGCAGCGGGTACTCGGCGAATTCGCCGGCATGACATTCGCGCCGCGCTTCTCGCCTGACGGCAACAGCGTGATCATGTCGGTCACCCGCGGTGGCGGATCGGATATCGTGACTGTCGACCTGGCAAGCCATGCCTCGCGGCAGTTGACCGATTCAGGTTCGATCGATGTCAGTCCGTGTTACAGCCCGGATGGCAGCCAGATCGTTTTCAACTCGGATCGCGGCGGTGATCAGCAACTCTACGTGATGGGGGCGGGCGGCGGCGGCGCGAAGCGCATCAGCTTCGGGTCCGGCCGGTATGCGACACCGGTGTGGTCGCCGCGCGGCGACCTGATCGCCTACACCCGGTTTGGCGGTGAATCCGGTAACTTCTCGATCGGTGTCATGCATCCGGATGGGTCGGGGGAGCGCATCCTCTCCGAGAGCTTCTCGGTTGAGGGTCCGACATTCGCCCCAAATGGTCGCGTTCTGATGTTCTGGCGCCAGACCGCAGCGCGCGATAATCGTGGGGCAGGCTTTTCGTCGCGTTTGGTCTCGATCGACATCACCGGCTTCAATGAGCGGATGGTGGAAACGCCGACCGACGCCTCGGACCCTGCGTGGTCGCCGCTGGCAGCATGACAGCGGACGACGCGCCGAGCCGGAGTTTTGCTTTGTCCAGCATGCATGGTTGCCATGATGCCGATCGCGGTTCTCGCGAACTTGACCGGTTTCCATGCAACCGGCTAATCGCAATCGCGGGCGGAACAGAATACCGGTACGCTCGCCTCGACTACTGTCTTTCCCCGCCACCCTCCAGTCAGGGACGAACTGAAATGAACAGCAAGATTCTCGGCGCGTTGGCCGTCGTCGCCCTGTTGGCGGCGTGCGCGGACAAGAATAGCGGTGCCCAGACGGGCTCGGGTGCGGCCGCGGCGACGTCCGGACCTGCCCCGGGCAGCGAGGAGGATCTGGTCGCCAATGTCGGCGACCGCGTATTCTTTGCGTTCAACCAGTCGGGCCTGCAGCCCGACGCAAGGGCGACGCTCGACAAGCAGTCCAGCTGGCTGGCCAAGTACCCGCAGGTGAACGTGCAGGTAGCTGGCAACTGCGACGACCGCGGCACCGAGGAATACAACCTGGCGCTCGGCCAGCGCCGCGCCAACTCCAGCCGCGACTATCTGGTCGCGCGTGGCGTCCCGAGCACGCGGATCAGCACGATCAGCTATGGCAAGGACCGTCCGACGGCGTTGGGCGACAACGAGCAGGCCTGGGCGCAGAACCGCAACACGATCACTTCGGTTCGCTGAGGCTGGCAGCACGGCTGACCTGCGGCATCCTGGTGCGATCCCTATCCGGCGGCCCTTGGCCGCCGGTTTCGTTTCTGCGTCGGCTGCCATATGACCGCCAGTGTCTGTCGTCATAGGCCGATCATCCAGTGCCGCCGCGCGAACGCGGTGAGGAGAGCCAGCATGAGTATCTTGTCGGCAAAGCGCTTCATCATGGTGCTCGTCTTGCCAATTGCCCTGGCATCTTTTGGCCAGCCGACGAGGGCCCAGATGCAGAGCCGGGAGGCGATCGCACTGCAGAACCAGCTGCTCGATCTACAGCGCCAGGTGCAACAGCTACAGGACCAGGCAGGACGGGGCGGGGGCTCTCCGACCTATCTGGGTCGCGGCGGATACCCTCCGCCAACCGCTGGCAGCAGTGACTTGTTGACGCAATTGCTCGCCCGGGTGGACGCGCTTGAGGAACAGGTTCGACAACTGCGGGGGCGGGTGGACGAAACCCAGAACCAGGTGCAGCGACAGGGAGCTGACCTTGGTAAGCGCATCGACGATCTGGCGTTCCAGACCGGGAACCCCGGCGCCGGCGGTCAGCAGCAAGGTGGGCCGCCTGCGCCGGCCCTGGCACCCATGGGGCCTTCGGGTAGCCCGACGTTCATGCCACCGCCAAGCAGCCTCGGCGGCCAGCCGGCTCCTCCGCTGCAATCCAATGCGCCCAACGGTCCGGTCCCACGTACGCCGGAGATTGCCATGCAGGAAGGCAATGCTGCGCTCGCCCGGCGCGACTACGCAGCGGCTGAACGGGCTGCCCGGGAAGTGCTCACCGGCAACCGCACCTCGCCGCGGGCCTACGATGCGCAGTTCCTGCTGGCCGAGGCTCTGACCGGCGAGCGGCAATATTCGCAGGCGGCGATTGCCTATGACGACACCTACAATCGGGCGCGCAAAGGGGTCCACGCACAGGACGCTCTGCTGGGGTTGGCCAACTCGCTGACTGCGATCAACGAAAAAAAGGCCGCTTGTGATACGCTGGTGAAGCTTCGGGCGGAATATCCGAGCCCACGCCCGGATTTGCGCGAGGCAATCACCGCATCAACGCAACGCGCCGGATGTCGATAGCAACGAGGGGACACGCATCTCGCTGACCACGGATCTCCGATCGCCCGTCGGTGCCGCGGAGTTTGCCGCGACGATGGCATCGCTTGGTCCGTTCGAGCCGGCGCCGCGGCTTGCTGCGGGCGTGTCCGGCGGGCCCGACAGCCTGGCGCTTGCAGTGCTGACCGATGAGTGGGTGCGTGGCCTGGGCGGCTCATTGCTTGCCTTGATCGTCGATCATGGGCTGCGGACCGACTCGGGCGTGGAGGCGGCGCAGGCGGCCGCGCGCCTGGAAGCGCGAGGGATTGCGGCGCGGGTGCTGAGGATCGACGGCCTGGTGCGCGGTCCCGCCCTGGCCGAGCGCGCGCGCAAAGCTCGACTTGCAGCCCTGGTCACCGCCTCCGCCGGACACGGCATCTTGCATCTCTTGCTCGGCCACCATGCCGGCGACCAAGCCGAGACCGTGTTGATCCGCTCGTTTGGCGGCAGTGGCCCGGCTGGTCTTGCCGGCATGGCGGCGCTCGTGGAAACGCAGTGGCTGCGTATTTTGCGCCCGCTGCTCGCGGTCCCGCCCGCGAGGCTGCGGGCGACTTTGCTGGCCACCCACATGCCATGGGCGGAGGACCCCTCGAATGCCGATCGGGCGGCGCTGCGCCCGCGCCTGCGACAGCTGCGGGGCGACCGCGCGGGGGGCGGGACGGCGACCGCTGCACTGATTGATGCCGCCGCTGCGGCGGGCCGGCAACGTGCCGACAGCGAAGCGAATGTCGCCGCCGTCCTGGCGGAACGTGCGTCCCTGCGCCCGGAGGGCTACGCCGTGTTGTCCGCCGGACCTGTGATGCCGGCTGCGCTGTCGGCCCTGCTGCAGACTATCGGTGGCGCGGCATTCCCGCCGCCCGGCAAGTCAGTCGGCGACCTTGCGGCGATGCCCCGGCCGGCGACCTTGGCCGGCGTTCGGCTGCTGCCGGCTGGTCGGCTGGGGCCAGGGTTTCTGCTGGTGAGGGAAGCCGCTGCGATGGCACCGGACATTCCGGCGATGGGCGGCGGGATCTGGGATGGCCGGTTTCGCATCGACATGCAAGTCCAGCTTCCGTCTGGCGCGACGCTGGGTGCACTAGGCTCCGACGCTGCCCGCATGCGCAGGATCTCGCCCTTGCCTGCCGCGGTGCTGCGGGCGCTGCCGGCGATCAGGCTGGGTCCAGCCCTTCTCGCCGTTCCGCACCTGGCTTATCCTGATCCCCAGGCTGGTGCCCGCTGTTCTGTGGTTTTCTGTCCGCCACGATCCGCCGCAGCGGCGGCGTTCCAGGTGGCAAACGCGTTTGGGGATGCATGACGGGGCGAGACACCCTATGTTCACATGACTTCATGCCGCCGGTTCATCGATCCTCGGCGTCCGGTGGGGCTACTCTGATGGTGGCGACCGACCCCGGATCGGTGTCCGGCTCAGGCTTGGCGTGCACCGCGTGGACGTGAGCGAATAGAAATGAGCAATTTCGGCCGCAACCTGGCCTTGTGGGTGATCATCGCACTGCTCCTGGTGGTGCTGTTCAACCTGTTCCAGCCGGGAGCCACACATACGGCCGCGACACAAATCGCGTATTCCGACTTCATCAATGAGGTGAATGGCGGGCGGGTGCGCGACGTGGTGATCCAGGGTCGCACCGTGTCGGGCCAGCTGACCGATGGTCGTACGTTCCAGACCTATACCCCGGAAGACTCCTCGCTGGTTGGCCGCCTGACCGACAAGGGCGTGCGCGTCATCGCCAAGCCCGAGGACTCCGACGTCAATCCGCTGCTGCACTACCTGCTGTCCTGGTTCCCGATGCTGTTGCTGATCGGCGTCTGGGTGTTCTTCATGCGCCAGATGCAGGCCGGTGGCGGCCGGGCGATGGGCTTCGGCAAATCGCGCGCGCGAATGCTCACCGAGAAGCAGGGCCGCGTCACGTTCGATGACGTTGCCGGCATCGACGAGGCGAAGGGCGAGCTGCAGGAAATCGTCGAGTTCCTGAAGGACCCGCAAAAATTCCAGCGGCTGGGCGGCAAGATCCCCAAGGGCGTGCTGCTGGTCGGTCCGCCCGGCACCGGCAAGACGCTGCTGGCGCGCGCCATCGCTGGCGAAGCCAACGTGCCGTTCTTCACCATCTCCGGCTCCGACTTCGTCGAGATGTTCGTCGGCGTCGGCGCCAGCCGCGTGCGCGACATGTTCGAGCAGGGCAAGAAGAATGCGCCCTGCATTATCTTCATCGATGAAATCGATGCGGTCGGGCGGCATCGTGGTGCGGGCCTGGGCGGCGGCAACGACGAACGCGAGCAGACGCTGAACCAGATGCTGGTCGAGATGGACGGCTTCGAAAGCAACGAAGGCGTCATCCTGATCGCGGCCACCAACCGGCCGGATGTGCTGGACCCGGCGCTGCTCCGTCCCGGCCGTTTCGACCGCCAGGTGGTGGTGCCGAACCCTGACGTGAACGGCCGCGAAAAGATTCTCCGGGTTCACATGCGCAAGGTGCCTCTGGCATCCGACGTCGATCCGAAGGTGATCGCGCGCGGGACCCCCGGCTTTTCCGGTGCCGACCTGGCGAACCTGGTGAACGAAGCGGCGCTGCTGGCGGCCCGCATGGGCAAGCGCGTCGTGGCGATGCTCGAGTTCGAGTCCGCCAAGGACAAGGTGATGATGGGCACCGAACGGCGCTCGCTGGTGATGTCCGAGGCCGAGAAGCGGATGACCGCCTATCACGAGGGCGGCCACGCACTGTGCGCGATGCACGAGCCGGAATGCGATCCGGTGCATAAGGCGACCATCATTCCCCGCGGGCGGGCCCTGGGGCTGGTGATGAGCCTGCCGGAAGGCGACCGCTACTCCAAGAGCAAGTCCAAGCTGCTGGCCGAACTGACGATGGCCATGGGCGGGCGCGCGGCGGAGGAGATCATCTTCGGACCCGACAAGGTGTCCAACGGCGCCGCCGGCGACATCAAGATGGCGACCGACCAGGCCCGCCGGATGATCACCGAGTGGGGCATGAGCGACAAACTTGGCATGATCGCCTATGGCGACAACAGCCAGGAGGTGTTCCTGGGTCACTCGGTGACGCAGAACAAGAACGTCTCCGAGGCAACCGCGCGCGAGATCGACGGCGAGATCAAGGACATCATCGACCGTGCCTATGCCAAGGCGCGCCGCATCCTGACCGAGAACATCGAGGAACTGCACCGTCTGGCGCGCGGGTTGCTGGAGCATGAAACCCTGTCCGGCGACGAGATTCGTACTGTGCTGCGTGGCGAGCCGGTGATCCGCAAGGTGGTGGATGAGCCGGCGCCCGAGAATCGCCGCGCCTCGGTGCCGACGGCTGGCCGTCCAGTCGCTCCGACACCGCCTGCCGGGGGCCTGGGAGCCGCACCGCAGCCGGGGTGACCGATATCGTCATGGCGGGCGAAGGCCCGCCATCCACTCTTTTCCTGATGGCCGCGCCCAAGATGCAGGTGGCGCTCCTTTGCCCGCGATGATGATGCGGCGCTGGGCCGGCCTCAGCCTTGATCGCGCCCGCGTCATGGGCGTGCTGAACGTCACTCCCGACAGCTTCAGTGACGGCGGCGATTTTCTTGATCCGGGTGCGGCCATCGCTGCCGGTCTCGCCATGGGCGAGGCCGGCGCCGACATCATTGACGTGGGTGGCGAGAGTACCCGACCCCGGTCTGATCCGACCTCAGCCGCGGAGGAGCAGGCGCGCATCCTGCCAGTCATCCGCGGCCTCGCGGGCGCCGGGCTCTGCGTTTCGATCGACACCCGACACGCCTCCACCATGGAAGCCGCGCTGGATGCCGGTGCAGCCATCGTCAACGATGTATCGGCGCTCTCCCACGACCCCGGGGCTGCTCCGGTGGTTGCCGCCCGCGGCTGTTCGGTCGTCCTGATGCACATGCGTGGTACCCCAGCCACCATGCACGCAGAATCCCACTACGACGACGTGGTCCAGGACGTCCGACGCGAACTGTCCGAGCGCATCGCCGCAGCCCACCGAGCCGGCATTGCAGCGGATCGGATCGCGATCGACCCCGGTATCGGCTTCGCCAAAAAGGCCGGACAGTCGATGGAACTGCTTCGCCGCCTGCCGGAATTATCCTCCCTCGGCTGCCCGATCCTCGTCGGCGTGTCCCGCAAATCCTTTATGGCGACCGTGACCGGCGAGGCCGAACCGCGTCGGCGGCTGCCTGGCTCGCTCGCCGCGGGCCTGTTCGCCCTGTCGCGCGGCGCGGCCATTCTGCGAGTGCACGATGTGGCTGAAACCATTCAGGCGATCAGGGTCTGGCTGGCTATATCTGCTTGAATGCTGGCAATGCTTCCATTGCCGCGGCGGCGCAGGCAACATGTGCCTTTAGCAAGCACGGTGGAGAGACGATGACGCGTGTCAGGCGCCTTTTTGGAACCGACGGCATCCGAGGCACGGCGAACACCGATCCGATGACCGCCGAGACGGCGCTGCGCCTGGGCCAGGCGGCCGGGCTGTTGTTCACCCGCGGGGACCATCGCCACAAGGTGGTGATTGGCAAGGACACGCGACTGTCCGGCTACATGATCGAGCCGGCACTGACCGCAGGTTTCATTGGCGCCGGCATGGATGTCACGCTGGTCGGCCCACTGCCCACCCCTGCGATCGCCATGCTGACCCGCAGCCTGCGTGCAGATCTCGGCGTAATGATCTCCGCGTCGCATAACCCATTCGAGGACAACGGCATCAAGCTGTTCGGGCCAGAGGGTTTCAAGCTGAGCGATGAGACGGAACTCGAGATCGAGGCGCTGATGGCGACCGATATCGGGCACCGCCTCGCTGCGCCTGGCTCGCTTGGGCGTGCTGCCCGCCTGGATGACGCAGCCGGCCGGTATATCGAGGCTGCCAAGGCCAGCTTCCCACGTGGCCTGCGGCTCGACGGCCTGAAGATCGTAGTGGATTGTGCGCATGGCGCGGCGTACCGCGTCGCGCCCACGGTGCTATGGGAATTAGGCGCAACCGTCATCCCGGTCGGGGTCTCGCCAGACGGCTTCAACATCAACCGCGGCTGTGGCTCGACTGTGCCGGAATTCCTCTGCGCCCAAGTGGTGGAACATGGCGCGCAGCTTGGCATCGCGCTGGATGGCGACGCCGATCGCCTGCTGATCGCCGATGAGAAGGGCGACCTGATCGACGGCGACCAGATCCTTGCGCTGGTCGCCCAGTCGTGGGCGGGCAATGGCAGGCTGCGTGGCGACGGCATCGTCGCCACGGTGATGTCCAACCTCGGGCTGGAGCGTTTCCTTGCCGGGCAGGGCCTGGCCATGCACCGCACCCAGGTGGGCGATCGCTATGTCGCCGAGAGGATGCGCCAGGCCGGCATGAACCTCGGCGGCGAGCAGTCGGGCCATCTGATCCTGTCGGACTTCGCGACCACCGGCGATGGGCTGGTTGCCGCCTTGCAGGTGCTGGCAGTCATTGTTGAACAGGAGCGTTCGGCGCGCGAGGTTTGCCGCGTGTTCACGCCGTTGCCGCAGCTCTTGAAGAACGTCCGGTTCGCCGGCGCATCGCCATTGCGCAACAAGCGCATCCAGCAGGCAATCGCGGCGGCGGAAGCAACACTGGACGGATCCGGTCGACTGCTGATCCGTGAAAGTGGTACCGAGCCGCTGATCCGTGTCATGGCCGAGGCCGAGGACCATGCGCTGATCGGTCGCGTGGTGGACGAATTGTGCGACATGATCGCCGCGGCCACGCAGGCGCGCGAGCACGCCGACTGATGCATGGCCGCGTGCTGGTGATCGCCGGCTCGGATTCCGGCGGCGGCGCCGGCATTCAGGCTGACATCAAGACCATAACGGCGTTTGGTGCCTACGCCGCCACCGCCGTCACCGCGCTCACCGCGCAGAACACGTTGGGCGTGCATGCAGTGCACTTGGTGCCATCGGAATTGGTCGACCGGCAGATCTCCGTGGTGCTCGACGATATCGGCGCAGACGTGGTGAAGACCGGCATGCTCGGCAACGCCGCAACGATCGAGGTGATCTGCGACACGCTGATGCGGCATGCGGAAGGCGTGCCGATGGTGGTTGATCCGGTGATGGTGGCGACGACGGGGGCACGACTGCTGGCCCCGGATGCGCTGGCGGCGCTGAAGCGTCGGCTGCTGCCGCTGGCCGGCATGATCACACCGAACCTTCCCGAAGCCGAAGTGCTGGCCGAAATGGCGATTTCCGACGTTGCCGGGATGCATAGGGCGGCGCGCGCGATGCTGGCGCTTGGGGTGCCCGCTGTACTGCTGAAGGGTGGCCACCTGCCCGGCGAGCAGGTGGTGGACCTGCTGGCAACGGCCGATGGCGTCGAGGAATTCGTCGCATCGCGGATTGCGTCGCGGCACACACATGGCACCGGCTGCACACTGGCCAGTGCGGTGGCGGCGTGCCTGGCGCAGGGCGTCGGACTTCGCGATGCGGTCATCCGTGCGCGGGCGTATGTGCGGGCGGCGATTGCGGCCGCGCCTGGGCTGGGCGCCGGACATGGGCCGCTGAACCACGCGGTCGGCGTGGGTAGCGGCGGGTGATCGATGGGTATCGCTCTGCTCAACCCATCGCCCATGCCGCTTCAGGCCGCGTCTTTAAGCAGGTCGGTGACCACGCGCTCCAGATGACGCAGCGTGTTGCACACCGTCACCACGTTGCAGTACGGCTTGTAGCGGAACATATCGGAATCGCCGGTACCCCAGGCTGAGCGGAATTCCGGATTCAGCCAGATGATGCGCTTTGCCCGCTGCGACAGGCGCTGCATGATCTCGGTACGCGGATCGGTGCGATTGCCGCGTGCATCGCCCAGGATGATGATCGTCGTCTTGTTCGATACGAGCTTCATCCAGCCATCCTCGAAATCCGCGAGCGAGTTGCCGTAATTGGAAGACCCGAAGCCGATCATGTGCATGATCTTGGCGATCGCGGTTTCCACCGGTGCGGCTTCCAGGATGTCGCTGACCTCGATCAGGCTGCCGGCGAAGGCGAATGAGCGGATATCCTTCAACGCCTCGTTCAGCGCATAGAGAAACATCAGCAGGAACTGTGCCATTGCGGCGACGGACCCTGACACATCGCACAGCACCAGGACGCGGGGCTTTTCGATGCGCTTCTGCTTCCACACGGTGATGAACGGCACGCCGCCCCAGCCCATGTTGCGGCGAATCGTACGGCGCGCATCCAGTTGACCGCGCAACCGGCGCCGCCGCGTCTTGGCGTAGCGGGCAGCAAGCCGCTTCGCCATCGCGCGAACCAGGATGCGCATCCGATCCAGGTCGCGGCGCTCAAGGTTGGACAGGCGGGCGGATTTCAACAGCTCTTCGCGGAACTTTTCCGTCTCACCGCGAGCGAACAGCAGCAGGTTGCGTTCGACCAGGTCGCGTGCCTGATCGCGCAGTGCCTCGATACGGTTCTCCAGGCGATCGGCGGCAGCGTGTTGGTCGTCCTTGCGCAGTGCGTCGGTGTCGCGTTCCACCTGGCGCAGGCCCATCCGGTCCAGGATGCGCCGGGCATAGAGATTCTTCTGGGTGAAGAAGCGAATGTTTTGAATGCCGGAGTCGCGGGCTGCCTGTTCCATCGCGGTTGCCAAAGCCGCGCGGTCGTCGTTCAGCAGCATCTGTGACAGCGAGGTGCCACTACTGCCGCCCATGCCCTCGCTGCCGAAGCCGAACTGCGCCGGTGAGTTCGTCGGATCGCTGCTCGGGTCGTCGTCTTCCTGCGCGATGCTGTCGCGCCTGAAGTACAGATCGAAGCATTCGCTGAACAGGTTCTTCTCGTCAGGCGTCTTCGCGAGCACGAGCGACAGCGTGTCCTTCAGCACCGCGCGATCGGAGAATCCGATGATCTGCACCGCGCGCGCTGCGTCGATGCCTTCGGCGGCGGAGACGCGCATGCCGGCGCTGCGCGCGGCCTGGAGGAATTGGCGAAGCGGTTCGCTGGGGGAGCCCGCCGTCACACCGGCAGCCCCGCTTCCTGCCTCGCCTTCTGCGTGAGGCTGGCGATCTGCTTGTTTGCCACCTCGATATCCGCCTCGAACTTCAGCAGCACGTTCAGCGTGTCATGCACCAACTCGGTGTCAAGTGCCGCGGCGTGCAGCAGCACCAGCACACGCGCCCAGTCGATCGTCTCGCTGACCGACGGTAACTTCTTCAGGTCCAGCGTGCGCAGTTGTTGCACGAATGCCACCAACTCGCGGCGCAGGCTGGTCTCGATGCCCGGCACGCGCGATTCGATGATGCGGCCTTCCAGCCTGGCATCCGGGAAGCCGATATGCAGGTGCAGGCAGCGACGCTTCAGCGCATCGCCCAGGTCGCGTGTGCTGTTCGACGTCAACAGGACAATCGGCGCCACCACCGCACCGACGGTGCCGATCTCCGGAATGGTCACCTGGTAGTCCGACAAAATCTCCAGCAGGAACGCCTCGAATTCCTGGTCCGACTTGTCGATCTCGTCGATCAGCAGCACCGCGCCACCTGGCTCCTGCAGCGCGCGCAGCAGCGGACGCGGCTCCAGGAACTGGCGCGAGAAGAAGATGTCGCCGAAGGCGTGCAGTTTCTCGAGCGCGGCGGGCAGCGTGTCGGCAATGCCCATCACGTCACCGATTTTGTCCTTCAGGATCTGGGTGTAGAGCAACTGCTTGCCGTATTTCCATTCATACAGCGCTTTCGCCTCGTCCAGACCCTCGTAGCACTGCATGCGGATTAGCGTCAGGTCGAGGAACGTCGCCACCGACTTCGCCAGCTCGGTCTTGCCGACGCCGGCGGGGCCTTCCACCAGGATCGGTTTCTGCAGATGCTGGGCGAGATAGACGGCGGTGGCGATCTGCCGGCTGGGGATGTAGCCGACCGACGCCAGGCCCTGTTCCACCGCCTCAATCGAAGAAAGTCTGCGCGCGGCCGGCTGGGCCAACGGCGCTCCTGCGTCTGGCATAGAGGCTCCAATCGAGAATGCTACCCATGGGTAGCATTCTCGAGCCGATTGCCAAAGGGGGGCGTGGGGCTAAGCTTGCGGAGCATTCGCAAAGGGACGGAACGGCATGGACTTCCACATCAGCCCGGAGCAGCGGGAGATGGTCGCTTCGGTGCGCGACCTGGCGCAGTCCGAGTTCAAGGCGAATGCCGGCAAGTGGATGGATGGCACGTTCCCCTGGGAGAACATGAAGAAGCTCGCCGCACTCGGCGTCCTCGGCATGTCGGTGCCGGAGGAATATGGCGGCCTTGGGTTGCCGATTTTGGACACCGCACTGATCCTCGAGGAGATCGCCAAGGTCTGTTACGTCACCGCGATGGCGGTATTGGGCGAGGCCGGCGTGCAGACCAGGGTGATCGCCCGCTACGCACCGGTCGCGATCCGCGACCGAATCCTGCCGCGGGTGGTCAGCGGCGACTGCATCCTGGCGATTTGCATGACCGAACCGCATGCCGGCACCGATGTCGCCAATTACCGCACCAACGCGCGCATCGTCGGCGATCGCGTGATCCTGAAGGGCACCAAGACGCTGATCAGCCGCGCGCCAGAGGCCGGCATGTTCGTGGTGTTCTCCCGCATCGACGGAAAGCCCGGCCGCGAGGGCATAGGCTGCATCCTGCTGGAAGCCGGCACACCCGGTTTCGAGGTCACGGGCACCTACCACACGATGGGTGGCGAGAACCTGCACGAGATCCAGTTCAACGACTGCGAGTTGCCGCTGGAGAACCTTGTCATCCGCGACGATGGCTTTCGCAAGCTGCTCACTGCATTCAACACCCAACGCTGCCTGAACCCCAGCATTTCGCTTGGCCTGGCGGAAGGTGCGTTCGACGAAGCGGTGAACTATGTGCGGGAGCGCACGGTGTTCGGCAAACCGATCGCCGACCATCAGGGCATCCGTTGGAAACTCGCAGATATGTTCAAGGAGATCGAAGCGGGCAGGGGATTGCTGTATCGCGCTTGCATGACAGCCAATCCGTTCCCCGACCCATTCATGGCCGCGACCGCAAAAGTGTTTTGCAACGAGATGTCGCTGCGCGTCACCTCGGAGGCGGTGCAGTTGCACGGCGGCTTCGGCTTCACTGACGAATATCCGGTGTCCAGGTTTTATCGTGGCGCGCGCTACGGCTCGATCGGCGGCGGCACGTCGGAAACATTGCGCGACCTGATGGGCCGCAAGATCGTCGGCGACGTCGACTTCGAACAGGGTATCCTCGGCCTGGGGACCTACTGACGTGCTGCTGATCGAGGCCGACGGCAAGGCGCTGCTGGCAATGCACGGTGTGGGGGTGCCCGATGCGGTGCTGGCCAGCGATGCCGCCATCGCCGATCTGCCCGGCGTTGGTCCCTGGATGGTGAAGGCACAAGTACCGGTGGGCGGCCGCGGCAAGGCCGGCGGCGTCGTGCGCTGCGACACACGGCAGGACGTGGTCGCCGCGGTGCAGCGCATGCTGGGCGGCCGCTTGAAGGGCCATCAGGTCGATGCCTGCCTGATCGAACAGGCCGCCGCCGGCAAGGAACGCTATTTGGCGATCATGGTCGACCCCGCCAGTTATGGTCTGCGGGTGATCTACTCGGCCGCCGGCGGCGTCGATATCGAGCAATCCGGGGCGCAGGGGCGTCTGTGTCCACCGCACGCGAGCGCGGCAGCCGAGGCCCTGGCAGAACTGATTGCTGACGAACCCTCCGAATTGCGCGGTCCGATCGCGGCGGTTGGCCGACGGCTGGCCGATCTCCTGATCGGCCGCGAGCTCGCGCTGGCGGAAATCAATCCGCTTTTCGTGTCCGCCGCCGGATGCGTAGCCGGCGATGCGAAACTGGTCGTGGATTTGGGCGCGGTGGAACGCCAGCCGAGCATCGCCGCGCTGATCGGGTCACGGCCGCAGACCTACGTCGATGCCAATCGCAAACTGGTTGAAGGCTTCGATTATGTGGAGCTGGATCCGCACGGCGAGATCGGCCTGGTCACCACCGGTGCCGGACTGTCGATGATGCTGATCGACGAGCTCACCGCCCGCGGGATGATGCCGCTGAATTTCTGCGATATTCGCACCGGCCAGATGCGCGGCAGTCCCGCCCGGCTGATGCGCGTGCTGGAGTGGATCACCTCGAGACCATCCTTGCGGATTGTGCTGGTGAACATCTTTGCCGGCATCACCGACCTGGCCGAGTTCGGCGGATTGCTGGCAACGGCGATCGAGCAGACACCCACTCTGCGCGTGCCCGTGGTCGCGCGCCTGGTCGGTCGCGGTGCTCAGGACGCGCGACGCATCCTGGCTGACCGTCAGCCCGGCATGCTGGTCACCGAGGATCTGGAAGGAGCCATGCGGCGCGTTGACGGGCTGCTAAGGCAGCCAGCATGAGCGCCGGCGTGATCGCTTCCCTGTCCCGCGAAACACCGGTGATCGTGCAGGGCATCACCGGCCGCATGGGTCGCACGCACGCCGTTCTGATGCGCGCCTACGGCACCAACATCGTCGGCGGCACGTCTACACGAACCGATATACCGGAAGCCGCCGGCGTGAAGGTGTTCGCCACCTGCCGCGACGCCGTGCTGGCAACCGGCGCGGTGGTATCGGTGGCAATGGCGCCGCCGCTGGAAACCCTGGCCGCCGTGGAGGAAGCACTCACCGCCGGCATCCAGCTTATCGTCACGGTGGCCGAGGGCATTCCACTGCACGACGCAGTGAGGATCGGCCGCGCGGTGCGGCATGCCGGCGCGACATGGATTGGCGCCTCCACACCAGGCATGGCAATTCCCGGCGAAATCAAACTCGGCTTCCTGCCCGATGTCTGCCTGCGTCCCGGCTCATTCGCCATCATGTCGAAAAGCGGCACGCTGTCCTACGAGGTCGGCTACCGCCTGGCGCTCGAACGCCTCGGCCAGAGCATCTGGGTCGGCGTCGGCGGCGACTCCGTGAAGGGCGTGCGCTTTGCCGACCTGCTGTCGGTGTTCTTCGCCGATCCGCGCACTCACGCCATCATTCTGGTCGGCGAGGTCGGCGGCAGCGAGGAAGAGGAATGCGCCGATGCGCTCGCACGTCTTGGCGTTCGCAAGCCGCTCTTCGCGTTGATCGCCGGACGCGAGGCGAAGGAGGGTGTGTCGATGGGCCATGCCGGCGCGCTGGTGATGGGTGATGCCGGAACGCTCGCATCGAAAACGCAACGCCTCACCACCGCAGGCGCGCGGGTGTTCGGCTCGATCGAAACCCTGATTCATGCCTGCGTCGGCGACTTCGCGGCGTTGCGCACATGAAGCTGCTCGATGGCGTGCGTGTGCTGGATCTGACGAATGTCATTGCCGGGCCTCTGGCATCCTATCAGCTTGCGTCACTCGGCGCAGAGGTCATCAAGGTGGAAGTTCCCGGCATCGGCGACCTGTCGCGCAAAATGGGCGCCGATCCTGAGTTGGGAAAACGCCAGATGGGGGCTTCGTTCCTGGCAATGAATGCCGGCAAGAAGTCGATCACGCTCAACCTGAAGCACGCGCGAGGCAAGGAGCTGTTCCGCAAGCTGGCTGCGGACGCCGACGTGGTGCTGGAGAACTTCCGACCCGGCACGATGCAGCGGCTTGGCCTCGGTCCTGATGTACTGCGCGCGATCAACCGGCGCTTGATCTATTGCGCAGTATCCGGCTTTGGCCAGACCGGACCACTCGCACAACGCGCGAGTTACGATCAGATCATCCAGGGTTTTTGCGGGTTGATGAGCCTGACCGGCGATGCTGACACTGCGCCGATGCGGGCTGGCCTGGTGGTCTGCGACACCACCGCGGCAATCACCGCCGCTTTTGCCATCGCGGCCGCCTTGTTCCGTCGCGCGTCCACCGGCGAGGGCGAGGTGATCGATGTCGCCATGCTGGACTGCGCACTGGGCAGCATGACGTCGTGGATGCTGTCAAACTTTCTCAATGCTGGCCATTTACCGCATCCGTTGGGCAACCACAGCCACACATCGGCGCCGTCGGGCACGTTCCGTACCAGGGACGGCGTGATCAATCTGGTCAACAACGAACAGAAGCAGTTCGAGGCGACCTGTGATGCATTGGAACTGCCTGAGCTGAAGGCCGATCCGCGTTTTCGCGGTCGTGACGAGCGTATGCGCAATCAGCAGGCGCTGCAGTCGGTTCTGGAGGCGCGCCTGGCGCAGGCAACCAGCGCCGACTGGGAAGCGCGGCTCAGCGAGGCGGGCGTGCCGGTAGGCCCGGTTCTCACGGTGCCGCAGATCGCCGATCACGAGCAGCTTCGCGAGCGCGGGGTGCTTCACACCATTCATGCGGCGGCGATCGGACGCGATATCAAGGTGGCGGGGCTTGGCTTCCATCTGGGCAGTCGTCCGGTTGGGATCGATGTGCCGCCGCCAATGCTTGGCGAGCACACCGAGGAGGTGCTGCGCCGGGTCGGCTGCACCGACGCTGATATTGACTCGTTGCGTGGCGAGGGTGCGATCTGAAGGAACAGTGCGATGTATTTCGGGCCGCCGCCGCAGATGCTGCAGACCGAAGTGTTTGCGATGCTCCCCGAGCATTTGGCGAAGGGGCCGGATGGCAAGCGAGCCGGTTTCCTCGAAGGACCATCGTTCGACCGCGATGGCAACCTGCTCTGCGTCGACATCCGGGCCGGACGGATCTACCGGATTTCGTCCCACGGCGTCTGGGAGGTCCTGATCGAATACGATGGCTTGCCGAACGGGTTGAAACTGCACCGGGACGGACGGGTCTTTGTCGCGGATCGCAAGAATGGGCTGATGGTGCTGGACCCGCGCACCGCCAGCATCGAGGCGTTGCTGCCCGGTCCGACGGTCGGCCAGCGGTTTCGCGGCCTCAATGACCTGATCTTCGCCGACCAGGGCCGCACCGGATTGCAGGATCCAACCGGACGCGTTTGGAAGCTTGGCGCTGGCGGTTCGCTGCATTGCGTGATCGACAACGCACCGAGTCCGAACGGCCTGGTGTTCAACAAACGAGAGACTGCACTCTACCTCGCAGTGACGCGCGCCAATGCGGTGTGGCGGATCGAACTCGACGAACCGGATCATCGTACCGGTCTGTTCGTGCAGCTGTTCGCTGCTGGACCGGACGGCATGGCACTCGATGAGGCAGGCAACATCGTCGTGGCGCACCCGACGGTTGGCGGCGTGTGGGTGTTCAGCCGGACCGGGGAGCCGCTGCACTACCTCAAGTCATGTGCCGGCGAAATGACGACGAATGTCGCCTATGGCGGGGAGGGAAATCGCACGCTGTACATCACGGAATCCCGCACCGGCTCAATCCTGACCGCACGCCTCCCGGTGGCCGGAAAGCGGATGTATTCGCACGCATGACATTGTCCGCTACCCCTTGATGTCGCGGACAAATTTCGCCTTCTCGGCCGCGGCCGCAAGCAGGAATGAGAAATCCGTGCCGGTGGAGACATAGCGCGCGCCTTGGCGCACATACTCCGCCATAAGGTCGGGTCGTGAAGCCAGACCACCAACGCCGACATGCTTGCCCTGCTTGCGGCAGGCGGCGATGGTGCGGAGAAAGGCGTCGCGGACATTCGGGTGGTCGAATTGTCCCGTGATGCCCATCTCGTTGCAGAGGTCGTTCGTGCCGATCAACATCATGTCGACGCCGTCCACCGCGGCGATTTCCTCGACATGCTCCAGCGCCGCGACCGTCTCCATCATCACCACCACCATGGTGGCATCGTTCATCGCCTGGTTGACCACAGCGGACGGATAGCTGCGATACTGATAATGTGGCAGTGCGCCGCCGGCGCCGCGTTCGCCGAATGGCGGGAACTTGGCATAGCCCACCACCTCGCGTGCCTCGGCTGCGGACCGGACATGCGGTGCAATCACCCCCATGGCGCCACCGTCCAGCAGGCGACAGATGAACTCAGGGCTGTTGGCAGGAACGCGGACCAACGGGGTGATGCCGCATTGCATTGCCGCGATGCAGATCTGGCAGACGCTATCGATGGAGAACGTATTGTGCTCCACATCGACATAGATCGTGTCGAAGCCGGCGGTGGCCGCAATCTGCGCGATTTCGATGGTTCGGCTCAGCCGGACCGTCATCGAGGCGACCACCTCATCGCGCGCCAGCTTCTCCTTCACGCGGTTGCGCAAAATGTCGCTCAGTTCCTGTGTCATGGCTGCCTCCCCAGATGGCGGCCATGTTGCCCGGTGAGCGCGCCGGCCTCAAGATGACGCAAAGCGTTAGGGCGGACGGAGCTCCCGATGACCCACAGGGTGGCCTTCCTCGACGTCATGGACACCAAGGTACGCGACGAAATCCGCTCCGAACTGCCGGACGGCTTCTCGATTGGTTTCGCCGCATCCGCTGACCGGGGCGAGCATTTGGCGCTGGTGGCCGATGCGGATTTCATCCTGACCAGCGTTCCGGTAGACGCCGACATGATCCGTGCTGCGCCGAAGCTGAAGCTGCTGCACAAATGGGGCATCGGCGTCGACAAGTTCGACCTGGATGCCGCGCGCAATGCCGGCGTGCCGGTGGCGATCACCTTCGGCGCGAACGCCGGCGCGGTGTCCGAGCATGTGCTGATGCTCATGCTCGCCACCTATCGCCGCCTGGCGCTGGCAGATCGCAAGCTGCGCGATGGCGTCTGGCTGCGGCCGCAGCTTCGCGCGCAGTGTTACCAGCTCTCCGGCAAGACGGTTGGACTGCTTGGGTTTGGCAATGTCTCGCGTATGGTCGCGCATCGGCTCGCCGGGTTCGAGGTGGAGATCATCTATAGCGACATCCGCCGCGCGGGGGCATCGTTGACGAGGTGGCGTTGTATGATGCACTGGTCGGTGGCAAGCTGCATGGCGCGGGGCTTGACGTGTTTGCCATGGAGCCGGCGGATCCGGCAAACCCGCTGTTCCGGCTCGATCAGGTGGTGGTCACGCCACACACCGCGGGCAGTGTGATCGACCTGGTGGCCGACATTGCGCGCCACGCCTTCACCAACATGCAGACCGTGCTGCGCGGTGCGCCGTTGCCGCCGGATGATCTGATATCGCCGCCGAAGGGGATGAATTGAATGGCAACGTTGAAGAGCAGGTCGGTCCGCCGACGTGAGGATGTTCGGTTGCTGACCGGCCGCGGGAGATACGCCGCTGACCAGCATCCGCCCGGCATGCTGCAGGCTGTGTTGGTGCGCTCGCCGCACGCGCACGCATCCATCGGCGACATCGATGTCGCGGCGGCGCTCGCGATGCCCGGTGTGGTGGCGGTGTTCACTGCTGCCGATCTGACGGATGTTTCACCGATTCCGGGCGGCATCGGTTTTCCGCGCCCTGATGGCGGCCCGGCACCGAAGACCGACCGGCCGCTGCTGGCGTCCGATCGCGTGCGTTTCGTGGGCGAGCCGGTTGCGGTGGTGCTGGCGGAAACGATGGACGCCGGCAAGGACGCCGCTGAAGCGGTAATGGTGGATTATTCCGAGCTGCCGCTGGTAACCGATCCGATCGCAGCGATGGAAACCGGTGCTCCGCCGGTGTGGGACAATGTGCCAGACAATATCGGCTTCCTGTGGAAGCGCGGCGACGCGGCGGCGACCGATGCGGCTTTGCGGAGCGCAGCCCATGTGGCGCGGCTGCAATTCACCGTGTCTCGGGTCACCGCCAATTCGATGGAGCCGCGCGGTGCCTGGGCGGAGCTTGGCGCGGACGGCCGGATGGAGGTGCATGCCGCACACCAGTCGCCATATAATCTGCGCAACGGCATGGCCAACGGCAATTTCGGCATCAAGCCAACCGAGATCCGCGTGCTGGCCGACGATGTGGGCGGTTCGTTCGGGATGAAGTCCGGCGTGCAGCCGGAATATGCATTGGTTGCCTGGGCGGCACGCAAGATCAGTCGACCGGTGCGCTGGATCTCCGATCGCACCGAGGGATTTCTTGCCGATGAACAGGCGCGTGAGATGCGGATTACTGCTGAACTGGCGCTGGATGCAGCGGGAAAGTTCACGGCGTTGAAGTTGCGCTGGGACGTCAACCTGGGCGCCTACGTCACCGGACGTTCGGGTTGGCCGGTCGGCAATATCGGCGGCACCGCGGGCGTCTATCATATCCCGACGATGTACGCGGAGTCCTGCGGCATCCTGACCAACACGGTGCCCACCGCGGCGTATCGCGGCGCGGGCCGGCCGGAAGCGACCTATACGATCGAGCGTCTCATCGACATCGCGGCTCGTGAACTCGGCATCAGCCCGTACGAACTGCGCCGACGGAACCTCATTCCGCCCGATGCGATGCCGTACAAGACCGCGCTCACCTTCACCTATGATTGCGGCGAGTTCGAAGGCAACATGCAGAAGGCGGCGGAGTTGTCGGAACTCGACAGCTTCGCGGCGCGGCGTGCGGAAGCAGAGTCGCGCGGTAAGTTGCGCGGCATCGGCCTGTGTAATTGCATCGAGGTTGCCGGGGGGCCGTTCCTGCGTCCGGCGAAGGATCAGTCAACATTGCGCCTGGCGGAGGATGGCACGCTGATCCTGCGGACCGGCTCAATGTCGGTGGGGCAGGGGTTGGAGACCGCGTTCTGCCAACTTGTCGCCGAACGATTTAGCGTGCCGATTGACCAGGTGCAATACGAGCAGGGCGACACCGATCTGCTGTCCGGAGGCAAGGGCAACGGCGGCTCAGGCGCGTTGTGCATCGGCGGTTCGGCAGTGACTCTGGCGGTGGATGCGGTAATCGAAAAGGCCAAGCGCATCGCATCGGAATTGCTCGAGGCAGCAGAGGTTGACGTGACGTTCGAGGCCGGCCGCTTCACGATTGCCGGCACGGATCGTTCGGTCGACCTCGCAACAGTGGCGCGCGCCGCGTACGATCCCGCGCATATTGCGCCGGGCGAGGAAGGCGGCCTGGTGGAGAGCGGTGAATTCACCCCGACGGCGGTGACGTTCCCCAACGGCACGCATATCTGCGAGGTGGAGATCGATCCCGACACCGGCGTGACCGAAATCGTTCGCTACAGCGCGGTGGAGGAACTTGGCTACGTGCTCAATCCGCTGCTCGTGGCGGGGCAAACGCACGGTGGCGTGGCGCAGGGCGTCGGCCAGGCATTGGGCGAGCAGATCGTACACAATCCGCAATCCGGCCAGATGCTGACTGCATCGTTCATGGATTATCAGATGCCGCGTGCGGACGACCTGCCGGACATCCGCATGGCAACCCGGGAAGTGCCGACCAAGGTGAACCCACTCGGCGCGAAGGGAGTGGGTGAGGCCGGCACGGTCGGCGCGATGGCGGCGGCGATGAATGCGGTGAACGACGCACTGGCTCCGTTGGGCATTCGCCACTTCGACATGCCGGCGACACCAAATCGCGTATGGCACGCGATCGCCGCGGCACGCGCGCATGGGTGAACCATCGTTTCATATGATTGCCGGCGCGCCGACACCGGTGGCGCCGTTCTCGCACGCGGTTGAGGCTGAGGGCTGGGTGTTCCTGACCGGCCAGATGCCGACGCTGCCCGACAATGATGCGGCCCCGTTGCCGGAGGGGATCGAGGCTCAGACACGGCGCGTGATGGACAATCTGATCATCGTGCTGGGCGGCCTAGGCCTTGGTCTGCCACACGTCGTCAGTGTACGGGTGTATCTGATACGGTTCGAGCAGGATTATGCACCGATGAACGCCGTGTACCGCGGGTATTTTCCCGCGGACCGGCTTCCGGCACGCACCTGCGTCGGGGTGACCGGGCTGGCGCGCGGAGCGTTGGTGGAGATCGACCTGATCGCACGGCGGCCGTGATCTGGATTGTCGTGTAGGTGGTGGGTTACGCGTAGGCTAAACCCACACTACGCCCGTCCGCCGCTGAACGCGTTGAAGGTGATCATCGTGTAGGTGTCCTTCACGCCTGGTAACGTCTGGATCTTCTCGGTGACGAACAGTCCGATATCCTGCTCCGGTTCGAGGTAAAATTTGCCCAGCAGGTCATACTGACCGGAGGTGGAGTAGAGTTCCGACATCTGCTCGATGGTATCGGCCGCCTCGCGCGCGACCTTGTAGGCCTGACCCATCTCGCATTTGATCTGCACAAAGATCGCTCGCATCAGTCACCTGCCTTCATTGGCGCATCCGGTGTTGACTAGCACGGTATCGGTGGCGTGGTCACCCGATAGCGGATTGCACCAGCCGACGGGCCAGATCGATCGCCGCCACAAAACGATTCTGTCCGCGCATCAGCTCGACCATTGCGCAACGGCGGTCATGCTCGCTGGTGAACTCGGGCAACTCGGCTGCCACGGCCAATGTCGGGAGCGGTGGCACGGTGTACGCCGGATCGTGCCGGAAGCGCGGTTCGCGCGTGTAGTTGATAGGCACCAGAATGCGTGCCATTTCCATCAGCACCGCGTTGCGTCGAGGCAGCGCCGCGGCGTCAAGTCCAGCCAGTGAACCTTTCAGCGCCTCTGTCGCTGCACGCGCCTGCGACAGATCGGCCATGCCGAGTGAGGCCGTCTCGTAGAATGCAATGGTTTGCAGAAACTCGTCGCACGTCGCAGTCCAGTCGAAAGGCAGCACCTCCGCGTTCGCGATGCGCAGTGCGGACAGCAGGTAGATCTTCATATCGGTCAGCAGGATGTCCCGATCGGCGATCTCCAGCGTGTCGTTCTCGGTGTGCCAGGCGATGTTTCCCCCGCAGCCGGACACGTCATAGTAGCCCTTTTCCTCGCGCAACGCGTTGGGCATGGTCGAGCTAAGCATGAAAAAGCTGGGCAGGCCGATATTGTTGAAACTGTAGTCGCCGGCCTGCGGCGGGCGATGGGTCGCGACCACCGCGTCCGGCACGATGTCGCGGATCGCGTCGACGGCGATGCCGGCAGATTCGCTGAAGCTGCGCGTGTCGTGGTAGCTCGTGGCCCAGCGGCAGCCAGGACTGTCGCAGTTGATCTGCGCCAGGCAGTTGCGATCGAGGTCATGCGCAAAGGCATCGGTGAACCAGGTGGATCCGGCATAGCGTCCGGTGGAATGTCCCGGCCACCACGCCAGCTTCACCGAGCGCCGTAGGCCTTCTCGTTGCTGCCACAACACACGCGCGAGTTCGAGCAGCGTGGCATCGCCGGTGGCATTGTCACCGACGCCTGCATCCCAGGAGTCGTAGTGGCCGTGGACCAGCACGAATTTTTCCGGCTCGGCTGCACCCGGAATGGTTGCTACAGGCACCTTTTGCATGAACCATCCCTCGGCCAGGTCGGTACGGATAGTGGCCTCGCCGCCCTGCGCCGCCAGCGCAAGCAGCTTCTGGCCGTCAGGGTTGCTCACTGCCGCCACCGGGATGCGCGGCTTGCGCGGAGCGTCATTCAGGTCGGGACTGCCCCAGATCGTGGTGCAGGTTCCCCAATGGATGTCCACGCCGGGATTGACCGCGATCAGGCCAACGCCGCCCCACTCCTCGATCAGGCTGGTCAGCGCCGGATTGCCGAAGCCCAGCATCACCACGATGTTGCCGCCGACCACACGTTTCACGTCCTCGACGGACGCGATGCTCCCGCCGAACAAGGTCTTGATGTCGCGATTATAGCTGCGGAGCGCCCGTGGATTGGCCTGTAGCGCGACCAGTCGTGCGGTGCGTCCGTCAGGAACGGAAAGCGACGCGGACGGTGGCTTCGCGCGGTAGGGTATGCCGCCGGCGGTGACCGAGGCGGAGTAGGGGATGGACAGGCAGATTTCCGGCTCATGCACCTCCACCGGGACGCCGATGTGGCGCAAGCGCGATACCAGAGCGTCCGCACCGTGGTTCACATCCTCCGGCCGCCAGCGCGGCATGGTGGCGAACTGCTCCACCAGAGCCCACGGCAGATCCAGGCTGACTTCGTCGAGGAAACGGCGTTCGGCCTCGGTGATCGGCATTGGTGATCTCCCTGGGGGCGACTTCAACTGTCATTGCGAGGAGCAGAGCGACGCGGCACTCTCCCGCCAATTGAGCCTCAATCGTGGGAGATTGCCGCGTCGCTTCGCTCCTCGCAATGACACTGCGCATCTGTTGCGATCACCCCCTTGAACGCCCGCGCCGGCGCGGCTTGAATGCACCGCAGCATAACAATAAGGGGGCTCACGATGAGGCGGTTGCTGCTGACGGTCGCCATGACCGCGCTGTCCGGCTTCGCCGCGTCAGCCGAGGACGCGGGCGATGCCGTCCGCCCGATCACGCTGCTGACCCAGCCCCAGGCCGCGGCGCCGCAGGAATACCAGGCGGCGGAGATCATCGCCGATGCCTGGCGCAAGCTGGGGCTCACGGTGAATGTACGTCCGTTGGCTGGCCAGCAGTTCAATCAGGTCATCTGGTATGAGCGCCAGCGTTGGGACGCCACCACCTGGCAGATGGTCGGCAGGCCCGAGCGCAGCGACCCGGATGAACTGACTTACAATCTTTTCGTCTCGGCCAATGCCGCCAACGGATACGACTTCGTCGGCTACAACAATCCCGCCTATGACAAGCTGGCGCAGGAGCAGCGCGAGGAACTCAACATCGACAAACGTCGGGCGCTGATTATGCAGGCGCAGGAATTGATCAACCACGATCAGCCATACGGCTTCGAGGTGCATCCGAAGAATGTCGTGGCGTACAACAAGACGGTCTGGGATTCGAAGAGTTTCGTGTCGCAGGCTGGCATCGGCATTCGCAACACCTGGAGCTGGCTCAGCATTGCTCCTCTCGGTGTCCAGAAGGATGTGATCCTGAACTCGACGGCGCCCCCCACCAACCTGAACCCGTTCAACATCCCTGGAGGCCAGGGTTCCTGGGCTACCGAGATCGTATGGGATCGTCTGATGCGTGTCGGTCCCGACGGCCTGCCGCAACCCTGGGCCGCAGAGAAGGTGGAGCGTCCCGACACGCTCACCGTCAACCTGACCCTGCGCAAGGGCATGAAATGGAGCGACGGCCAGCCGGTGACGCTGGAAGACGCAGTGTTCAGCCTGGAGGCACCAGGCTACGGTGACAAGGCGCCAATGTACAAACCTTTTGTCGGGAATATCGCCAGCGTTACGATCACTGGCCCGGATACCTTGTCGGTCAAGCTGAAACGGCCTGACGCTGCGTTCCTGGTCAGCTCACTGTCGAAACTGAACCTGGCGCCTAAGCACGTCTGGGCAGCAATCTTCGACGATCTGAAGAACAAGCCGCAGACCGCCGAGAGCATCCAAGAGGAGCACCCGGTCAGTTCCGGCCCATTCCGCATTGTCCGGGCCAACCTGAACCAGGAGATCGTACTCGAGGCCAGTCCCGACCACTGGAGCCATCCTAAGATCAACCGCTGGATCATGCGGATCATGCCGAACGTCGAAGCATCGGTCGGCGCACTGAAAAGCGGCGAGATCAACTTCCTGTCCGACTATACCGGCGATCCGCAGCTGTTGCGGGATCTCGCGAAGTCCTCGCCGAACATCGAGGTTTCCGAGGCGCTGGACATCGGCTTCAAGTTCATCGCGTTCAATGAACGGCGCCCGCCGTTCGACAACCTCGCCTTCAGGCAGGCGATCTCCGCGGTCATTGACCGGCAGTTGCTGGCCGAGGATGCCTGGGGCGGGGCGGCGGAGCCGGCGAATTCCTGGATCTCGCCGGCACTCGGCGTCTGGCACGCCAAGGGGATCGAGGACCGCCTGCCCGGCGGAAATTTCGCAGCGGCGCAGAAGATTCTGAAAGATGCCGGGTATGTGCTGGTTGGCGGTGCTCTGCACTATCCGGCAGGCGTGAAGGAAACGACGGCAGCGTTCCAATAAGCTGGCTGGGCAGTCTGCGTGGCGCGTCTTGCCGCTGAACGGCTCGGCCACCTTCTGCTGGTGCTGTGGGTGGTGGCCAGCCTGACATTCCTGCTGTTTCGATTGATGCCGGGCGATCCGACGCTGAACTTCCTGTCGCCGACGTTCACCGATGAGACGCGTGCGGCTCTGCTGAAAGGCTTCGGCCTCGATAAACCGTTGTGGGAGCAATACATCATTTATCTCGCGCAGCTGCTGCATGGCCAGTTCGGGCAATCGTTTCTGCAGAACCAGCCGGTGTCGCAAATCCTGTGGGACGCTCTGCCCAACACAATTGTCCTGACGCTGGTGTCGCTCTGCCTCGCCTATGCATTCGGCATCGTCGCCGGCGCGTTCCTCGCCTTCCATCGCGGCCGCGTTGTCGAGGCGGCTGCGATCCCTGGCGCATTGGCGACCCGTGCCGCGCCGGAATTCTGGCTCGGCATGCTGCTGCTGGCACTGTTCGCGTTCCATCTCGGCTGGTTCCCGACCGGCGGCGCGGTCAGCCCCGGCGGGACACTGGGTTCGCTCGGGAACCGCCTGCTGTCGGGTGATTTCTGGTGGCACCTCTGCCTGCCCGCGTTGACGCTGACGCTGTTCCTCCAGGGACTGCCGCTGCTGCTGATGCGCGCCACGATGCTGGAAGTGCTGAATGACGAGTTCATCGTGATGGCGCGGATGAAGGGGCTGTCGCGCTGGTCGATCGTGATGCGGCACGCAGCACGCAACGCGCTGTTGCCCGTGGTGACCGCGTTCGCGCTTGGTCTGGGAGCCAGCATCGGCGGCAACGTGGTGATCGAGACCGTGTTCGCGTGGCCCGGCATCGGCCGTGTGCTGGTACAGGCGGTGCAGGGCGCGGACTACCCGGTGGCGCAGGGGGCCTTTATTGTCATCGCATTCGTACTCGTCGTGATGAACACGGTGGCCGACCTGGCCTACGCGTTCCTGGATCCCAGGGTGTCGGTCGGTGCGCGCCGCTAGGACGGTGGTCCGCTACCTGTACGGCGAGCCGTTCGCCGCCGTGGGGGCGGCGATCTATGCTGTGATCGTCACAATGGCGTTGTTCGCGCCATTGATAGCCCCGTACGATCCGCGCGCCATCCTGCGGGACGGGCATCGCATTGCGCGGTATCTGCCGATCTCAGCCGTGCACTGGCTTGGCACCACCGCAGGCGGCCGCGACGTGCTGAGTCAGCTCATCTATGGCGCGCGTGCAGCCTTGGAGGTCGGGTTGACCGCGGCGGTCGCCGTGGTGGCGATCGGCACATTGCTCGGACTGCTGGCGGGCTATCTGGGTGGCTGGGTGGACAAGCTGGTCACCCGCTTCGCTGACGTCGTGCTGGGCCTGCCGTTCCTGCCCTTCATGCTGGTCCTGGCGGCGCTCACGACACCAGGCACGCGGGTGGTTATCGTTACAGTGGCGCTGTTGCTGTGGCCCAACACCGCGCGCGTCATTCGCTCCCAGGTATTGTCTCTGCGCGAGCGTGCATGGGTCGAAGCGGCGCGGGTCACCGGCTGCACCACTGGCCGCATCATGTTCGTGCACGTGTTGCCGCAGGTACTCCCGCTGGCGGCACTCTACGGGTCAGTGGCGATCGGCTGGGCGATCCTGGCCGAAGCAGCGGCCAGCTTCCTCGGCTTCGGCGATCCGGACAGCATCAGTTGGGGCGTGATGCTGCAGGACGCCTACGCCAGCCAGGCACTCGGGCGAGGGGCATGGAACTGGTTCACGCCCCCAGGCCTTGCCATCGTGCTGATGGTGCTGGCCGGCTTCCTGATTTCCCGCGGGTCCGAGAAGCTGCTGTTCCCTCGGCTGGCCGAATCGTGACGCCGCCAATTCCTCCGCCGCACCCTCTCGTCTCGCGGCCGAGCGCATGACGCTGCTGTCCGTGCGGAACCTGCAGGTCCACTACACCACCAGCGCCGGTACGGTGCGTGCCGTCGATGGTGCCGATCTTGAGGTTCCGGCTGGAAGCATCGTTGGGCTGGTCGGAGAAAGCGGTTGCGGCAAGTCAACGCTCGGCCGCGCCTTGATGGGCGTCCCTTCCGGGAACGGCCGCATTGCCGGCGGCAACATCATTTTCGAAGGTCGAAACCTCGTTGCGCTGCCAGAGCACGAGCGCCGGGCGCTTCGCTGGAGGCGCATGTCTTTCGTGCCGCAGACGGCAATGAATGCGCTCGACCCAGTGCAGCGGATGAGTGCCCAGTTGCTTGAGGTACTGCGCGAGCGCGGCGGCTTGCCGCAAGCGGCGGCCCGGGCGCGCGCCGGGGCGCTGATGCAGCTGGTCGGGCTCGATCCTCGCCGGCTCGCCGATTATCCGCACCAGTTCAGCGGCGGGATGCGCCAGCGCGCCTCGATTGCAATGGCATTGGCGCTGGAACCCGCCCTGGTGATCGCAGACGAGCCGGTGACCGCGCTTGATGTGATCGTGCAGCGTCAGGTGCTCGACGTGCTGCGCGAGTTGCAGCACCGGCTCAAGTTGGCAATGATCCTGATAACCCACGACATGGCAGTCGTCGCCTATGCCTGCGACCAGGCTGCGGTGATGTATGCCGGACAGATCGTGGAATCGGGTCCGGTCGCGGCAGTGCTCGAGGCGCCGTTCCATCCCTACACGATGGGCCTGACGCACGCTTTTCCCGACGTGCGTGACGATGAGGTGACCCTGGTGCCGATAGAAGGCGCACCACCCTCGTTGCTTGCCCCGCCAACCGGTTGCCGCTTCGCCGACCGCTGCCCCTTTGCCGAGGCCCGCTGCCAGGCATCCTCGCCGCCTCTGGTCGCCGTCGCTCCCGGCCATCTTGCCGCCTGCTGGCGCAGCGATGCCGCGGACGAATTGCGCGCACTGGCAGCGCGTCCGGAAACCTGGGTGCCATGATCACTCGCCCTATTCCGGTGATCGAGGGCCAGCAGCTCGCGAAGACGTTCCGCATGCGTGGCCGGGCGGTGCATGCCGTGCAGGATGTCAGCCTCGCAGTGCGTGCCGGAGAAGCGCTTGGCATCGTCGGCGAGTCGGGTTGCGGCAAAACCACCACGGCGCGGCTATTGCTCCGTCTCGAGGAGCCAACCAGCGGACGGGTCAGCTTCCTGGGCGATGACATCACGAGCCGCCGTGGCGCCGCGCTGCTGCACTTTCGCGCCCGGGCGCAACTCGTGTTCCAAAATCCGTTCGATGCTATCAATCCCCGTTTCACCATTCGCCGGGCGCTGGCTGAGCCGCTACACAATTTTGGTGTTCCGCGATCCGAGCACGCGGCGCGGATCGAGGCGGTGATGCAGCGGGTGCGTCTGCTGCCGGCGGCTGCATGGCTGGATCGCCGGCCGCACGAGCTATCTGGCGGACAGCTTCAGCGTGTTGTGCTGGCGCGGGCGCTGTTGCCGCAGCCGAGGCTGATCGTGGCGGACGAACCGGTCTCGATGCTCGACGTCTCGGTGCGCGCCGGAATCCTGAATGTGCTGCGCACCGCACGCGACGAACTCGATCTGGCGGCGGTCTATATCAGCCACGACCTTGCGCTGATCCGTTACGTTTGCGAGCGCACCATGGTGATGTATCTGGGCCGGGTCGTAGAGGAGGCGCCAACCAGGGAGCTGATCGGCGCCCCTTTGCATCCCTATACCCGCGCGCTGGTCGCCGCGGTGCCGGTGCCACGCGTTCATCAGGATCGTTCCGCGCTGCCGATCCGCGGCAGCGTGACCGAAACGGAGGAGACCGCCGGGTGCCCGTTCCGCATTCGCTGTCTGGATGCATTTGCTCGCTGCGCCGTAGAAACACCTGCGTTGCGCGACGTTGCGCCCGGTCGTCGCGTCGCCTGCCACCTGGCGGTATCCGCCTGATCGCTGCGATGGTTGCCGTGGAGATGATTGCCCATTGCCCAAATGCGGGGCATTGCTCAGTATACTGACGATTGAGCAACACCCACCGCCAACCGGGCGTTCTCGCGTGATGGAGGCGCCGCTTTCATGTGGGACTGGGAAACCTTTTTCCACTACCTGCACAGTCTCTACCTGATCAAGGGCGCCGGAATCTCCTTGGCGCTGTCGATCGGCGCGATGGCCATCGGACTGGTGTGCGGCCTGCTCGCTGCCCTTATGCGCATGTCGCGTCACAAGCTGATCCGCCAGCCTGCTTCGTTCTATGTCTGGCTGTTCCGCGGCACGCCGGTGCTGGTGCAGCTCATCATCATTTATACCGGCCTGCCACAGCTTGGCATCACCCTGGGCGTCATTCCATCGGCACTGATCGGACTGGGCGTGAACGAAGGCGCGTATCTGGCGGAGATCATCCGCGCCGGCATTTCCGCGGTGCCGCGTGGCCAGTTCGAGGCAGCGCGTGCGATCGGCATGACGCGTACTACGACAATGCGCGTGATCGTCATGCCGCAGGCTCTGCGCATCATCATCCCGCCACTTGGCAATGCCTTCAATGGCCTGATGAAGACATCTTCGCTGGCGTCGGTGATCTCGATGGAGGAACTGCTGCGGCGAACCGAGCTGCTGATCCAGGTGCAGTTCAAGGTGCTGGAGATCTTCATCGTCGCAGCACTGTATTATCTGCTGCTGACCACCCTGTGGGGCTTTGTGCAGCAGCGGCTTGAGGCGCATTTCTCCCGATCGGTGACGGCATCAAACCGTTCGCGCGACAAGGCGCCGCAGCTCGAACTGGCCGGGGCGGTATTGTCACATGACGCCACCTGACGAACACGCGACCGGTTGGATGGTGGAAGCCCACGGCGTCCACAAATATTTCGGTCACAACCATGTACTGCGGGGTGTGGATCTGCAGGTCCGCAAGGGCGAGGTCGTGGTGATTGTCGGGCCGAGCGGCAGCGGCAAGAGCACCTTCCTGCGTACCATCAATCATCTTGATGCGCCGGACGCGGGTTGGGTGCGCATCGATGGTGAAATGCTGGGTTACCGGCGAGGCAGTACCAGTCCGATTGCCGTGTCTGACACGACACTATCCGAGCAACGTCAGCGGATCGGCATGGTGTTCCAGCAGTTCAACCTGTTCAGCCACATGACCGCGCTGGACAACGTCATGTCGGGCCCTGTGCAGGTGCTGCGCACCGACAAAGCCAAGGCGGCCGAGGATGCGTGCAGGTTGCTATCCCTGGTCGGATTGGAGGAGAAGGCTGCATCGTATCCCGACCAGCTTTCCGGCGGTCAGCAGCAGCGCGTTGCGATCGCTCGCGCACTGGCGATGCATCCGAAGGTCATGTTGTTCGACGAGCCTACGTCTTCGCTCGACCCGGTGATGGTGCACGAGGTGCTGCAGGTCATGCTCGACCTGTCTCGGCAAGGGATGACCATGATCGTGGTCACACACGAGATTCAGTTTGCCAACAAGGCAGCCGATCGCATCCTGTTCATGGACAGCGGTATGATCATCGAACAGGGCACGCCTGCAGAGCTGGTGAATAATCCGCGCAATGAGCGCACGCAGAAGTTCCTGCGCCTGGTGATGGGAGGAATCTGAGCATGACCCTTCATCTGGCTGTTTCGCTTGCAGGCAGTGGCTATCACCCGGCCGCATGGCAGGTCTCGCCATTGCCGGCAAAGCCCAGTGCCGCTGCGATCCAGGCGATGGCGCGGACGGCGGAGCGCGGCAGGCTGGATGCGATCCTGCTGGGCGTGCCGGTTGAAGGCGCGCCGGTCAGCGAGAATGGCCGCGTGAACACCATGCAACTGGACCCGCTGCCGCTGCTCGGGTCGTTGATCGGTGTCACACAGCAGATCGGGGTCGGTGCCGCATGGACGGTGGATTACACCGAACCATACAATGTGGCGCGGGTGTTTGCCACATTGGATCACCTGTCGTACGGGCGTACTGCGTGGATCGTGCGCATGTTTGAAACCGATGCGCTCGCGCCACGCATCGGGCGAGCCAGTGGGTTGGATGACCTGGCCGCGTACTGCGCGCGGGCAGCCGAATTTGTCGATGTCGTCAAGGAACTTTGGGATAGCTGGGAAGACGAAGCATTCGCGCTCGACAAGGAGAGCGGCATGTTCGTCGATCCGGAACGGGTTCATCCGATCCACCATGTCGGTAGGTCGTTTTCCGTCCGCGGCCCGTTGAATGTACCGCGACCGCCACAGGGTTACCCGGTGCTGGTACAAAGCGACCCCGCCACGGTCATCGGTCGGCGATTGGCCGCGGCCACCGCGGATGTGGTGCTGACATCCTCCCCGTCGCTACCGCAGGCGGAGGCGCGCTATCAGGAATTGCATGCGCTGGCGGAGGAGGCCGGGTGCCTGGCGCATGACCTGCGCATCCTCGCCAATATGGTGTTCGTGCTTGGCGAAACCGAAAGTGTCGCGCAACGTCGGGCGGCAGAGCTGGATGCTCTGGTCCCGCAAGATGCTGCGACTCCACGTTTTGTCGGAACGCCCGGGCAGTTTGCAGCTTTGATGGTGACACTGCACGAGCAGCATATCTGCGACGGGTTCAATTTGCTTCCGGCCGTGCTGCCCCACGACCTCGACCTGCTTGTGGACGCAGTGCTTCCGCTGCTGCAGCGACATGGCGCATTCCGCAGCGAATACGCCGGCAACACCCTGCGCGAGCATCTCGGTCTGTCCCGTCCACGCAGCCAATATGCGACGGGCATGGTGGAGCGTACGAGACCATGAAGCCTCGTCTGCATCTCGGCCTGTTCATTTATCCCGCCGGCCATCACATCGCCGGTTGGCGACATCCCGCCGTTGACGCGCGCAGTATTGCCGGAATGGATTACTATCGACAGGCGGCTCAGACAGCCGAACGTGGCAAGTTCGACCTGTTTTTCGTCGGCGATATGCTGGCCGCGCGCGAGCGCGATGGTCGGGTAATCCGCGAGGGTGGCCTGAACAACATCGACTCGATTTCGATCACGTCTGCGCTGTCGGCGGTTACCGAATGCCTGGGCTTCGTGGCAACCCTGTCGACCACCTACAATGAGCCTTACTACATCGCCGAACGCTTCGCTTCACTGGACCACATCAGCAACGGGCGCGCCGGGTGGAACATCATCACCACCGCGAATGACGATGCCGCCTACAATTTTGGCCAGAAGAGCCACATGGAAAAGACCCTTCGCTATGAACGCGCGAAGGAGTTTATCGATATCTGCACTGCGCTCTGGGATTCTTGGGACGATGACGCGCTGGTGGCAGATGCCGCGCGCGGCATGTTCGCCGATCAGGGCCGGATCCACCCGGTCGACCACCACGGACGCTTCTTTTCCATGCGTGGTGCATCGGAGTTGCCGCGTCCGCCACAAGGCTGGCCGGTGTTGGTGCAGGCCGGCGGCTCACCGGCCGGGATCGACTTCGCCGCTATGGTCGGCGAGACAATCTTCGCCGCGCAAAGCAAGCTCGATGAGGCCCGAGCCTATCGCACCGCCGTCAAGGACCGCATGCCAAAATACGGCCGATCACCCGAAACGTTGAAAGTACTGCCCGGCCTGTCGCCCATTCTTGGCTCGACCGAACTGGAGGCGAAGCGCAAGGAAGCTGAACTGGATGAACTCATTCTGCCCGCGGTGGGAGTGTGGATGCTCAGCGAACAGATGAGGTTCCGGCTATATGACTACGATCTGGACGCCAGGCTGCCGTGTGGCGACATCCGCGCATCGGACCAGGCGTTCACGCCACGCGTGGTGAGTTTGCTCGATCGCGCTGAGAACGAAGGCTTGACGGTCCGCGCTTGTGCGAACCTGGTCGCAAAATCGCGGTCGCATGGCACATTTGTCGGTACGCCTGAACACCTTGCCGATCACATGCAGCTTTGGTTCGACACCGGCGGTTGCGACGGTTTCAACGTCATGCCGGCCTATTTCCCGGACGAACTGAACGTTTTCGTCGATCAGGCGGTTCCGATTCTCCAGCGGCGCGGTCTGTTCCGTACGGATTACGAAGGCACGATGCTGCGAGACCATCTTGGCCTCGCATATCCCAAACGCGGCCGCGCCACCGGAGCGCGATAACACTCACTGCGCTTGCGGCGGACAGTCCGGCGTCGCCATAGGCCCAGAGGTGACCTTGTACGGCCCCGGCAGCAGGCAATGGCCGTATGGCTTGAATATCTTGTCCATCGTACCATCCGCGCGCATGTCGTTCATTACGGTAACGGTCGCATCGGCCAATGCAGGATCCTTGAATGCCAGCGCCTCAGCGTGCGGGTCATAGCCGGTCAGTGCGATACGGAAAAAGTCCTGGCCCTTGCGCCGGTAATAGAATGCCTGTTCGGTACCAATGAAGGCACCGTCAACTTGGCCTGCGGCGAGCGCCTGCAGCACATCGGCATAGGTACTGAACGTACGGATGTCGATCGTCGGTTTGCCGGCTTTCTCCAGGGCCTCGCTGGCAGCCTGGGCGTCTTTCAGATCGATGGTGCCAAGCTCAACAGCAAAGCGCTTGCCGGAGAAGTACTCGGGGCCATTGATCGTATCGGTGTTCTTCTTCGCCACCACAATCGCCATAGTTGAGGCGCCGTATGGCACCATCAGAACCTGAGATGCTCGGTCCGGCGTATAGAACATGAAGGAGTTGATCATATCGATACGACCCTCCTTCAGGATCGGGATCATTGTGGCGAACTGCGTGCTCTGGAACTCCATCTTCAGGCAAAGCCGCTCAGCGATGGCATTGCCCAGATCGACGTCCAGACCGATGATGTTGCCATCATCATCGATATATTGGATCGGCGCGACGGTTGGATTGATCGCTGCAATCAATGCGCCTTTGCGGGCCAGCGGTGGATGACCAAGTTTCGGCGTGCAGCTGGATTGTGCGAAGGCCTGTGGCGCACCAAAGGAGGCCAATAGGGTCAGCAAGGTTATGACGTCCCAGATCTTTTTCATGATTGTCAGCCCCCTTCCGTTTCCCAGGTCGCACGCAAATCGACCGCACACACGCCGGTTCCTGCTGCGCCGGCGATCAGTGGATTGACCTCCAGATCGATCAACTGTGTTCCGAGATCGACTGCCAGCCAGCCGAGTCGGACCAGCGCGTCGACGACTGCATCGACATCACGAGCCGGATTGCCGCGCCAACCGTCGAGCAGCGCCGCGCTGCGCAAGCTGCGGACCAGTCGATACGCGGCATCGTGCGATAGTGGCGCAGGCGCGGTGGCAACATCCTGGATCACTTCGACCAAGGTGCCGCCCGCACCTACCAGAACGAATGGACCGAATTGCGGGTCGCGACGGACCGAGACAATCAATTCCAGGCCGGGCGCCGCCTGCGCCTGGAGCAGGGCGCCGGTGAATGAGTCGGCGAGGCCGTGCGCTGCGACGGATGCCACGACGTCCTGCCAGGCAGCGCTCACCGCAGCAGTATCCAGCAGCCCGGTCTTCACCAGGCCCAGATCGGTCTTGTGCGTCACGCCGGTAACGATGGCCTTCAAGACGATCGGGAACCCGATCGCCGCAGCGATTTCCAATGCCTGTTCGTGAGACGTGCAGGTGGCCGCGGTGGGAACCGGGATGCCGTAGGCGGCGACAAGGTTCGTCAGGTCGTGGAATGAGGGCAGCACGGTGGGAAGGTCGGCTGGGCGCTCAACAGCATCCGCCATCGTCGCCGCCATCCGATGATAGTCGAGCAGGCCGCGCATCGCGGCGAGCAAATCCTCCGCGGAATCGAAATACGGGCAGCCGACTTCACGGAGCACCGCGCGTGGATGGATACCAGCCGGGCCTGGCAGCATCAGCGCCAACACCGGCTTGCCACCAGCCAGCGCCTCGGTCGCCAATGTGCGTGTGCGTGCCTCGAAGAACGGCATGGAGGTGAGATACATCAGCAGCACGCCGACATCCGGGTCAGACACGAAACTGCGCAATGCCGGTGCGGCGATATCGTCTGGTTGGCCAGGCAGTCGGCCACCCAGGTCCACCGGATTATCGGCCTGCGGCGGCAAAAGCAGGCGTCCCAATTCGGCTCGCGTCTGGGACGACAATTGTGCCAGTCGAAGCCCCGCAGACTCGATCCGATCGACCATGATTCCCGCACCGCCGCCCGAGCCAGACAATATGCCGATGCCAGTCGCGGTGAGACGTGGAAACCGCAGCAACAGGTCGGCGACGCGGATCATCGTGACGGGATCGTCCACCAGTACCACGCCATGCGCGTGACATACCGCTGCGAAAGCGTCGTAACTGCCGGCAAGGCTGGCGGTGTGTGAACGCGCCGCACGCACTCCATTCGCCGTCTTACCGGTCTTCAGCACGATCATCGGCTTGCCGGCGCGACGACAGGCGGCAGCGGCGCCCACGAATCGTTGCGGATCGCGCAATCCTTCGATGTAGACGCACACTGCATCGGTGGCAGGGTCGTCGACGAAGTAGTCGATAAAATCGCTGATCTCGAGATCAGACTGATTCCCGAGGGAGACGCATGCGCTGAAGCCAATACCGTCACCTGCGGCGCGATCGAACAGCGAGACCATCAGCGCGCCGCTCTGGCTTACCAGGCCGATGCGGCCGGTCAACAGCTGGTCCGTGTCCAATACCACGGACGAACAAAGTGCCAGATTCCACGTGGGGTTGATCAGCCCCATGCAATTCGGCCCAACGATGCGCATACCGACTGGTCTGGCGATATCCAGGATCCGTTGCTGCAATTCCGCACCGGCCTCATCTGCCTCGGCGAATCCTGTGGTGATGATCACGCAAGCGCCGACGCCGGCCGCGGCACATTCCTCAATCGCCAGCAGCAGGTACTGCGTTGGCACCGCGAGGATGGCCACGTCAACGCCCGGCGGTGCGTCGGTCAGGTGCACATAGGCGGTGTGGCCGAGGATCTCTTTGCGGCGTGGATTGATCGGTACGATGCGACCGGCAAAGCCGTGCTGAATCAGAAAGTGGATGATCCTGCCGCCGAATTTGTCACGGTCCTCCGAAGCACCGAAGACCGCGACCGTGCGCGGATGCAGGATCTCGCGTACCGACAACCGCGTTGCGGTCTCGGCAGCGGTCACGCGACGGCGGCCGGCTGGAAAGCGACTTCCGCGACCTGATTGAGCCCGTAGCCGTTATGGGGCGCGAACCCTTCCGCCAGGGGGCGTCGCTCGCGAAGTGTCAGCCAGAGACGGATCATGTGGCGGCGCCGCTCGGGTTCGGGGAAATCCTCGAAGCCGGTGCGCGAATGCAGGATCGTGTAGTTGTTGCAAAGTTGCATGTCACCCACCTGCAGATCCATGTCGAGGTGGATGTCTGGGTCGTACGCAAGTCTGTCGAGGAAATCCAATGCAAGCTGCTCGATCGGCGCCAGTGGGTTGCCGGTCTTCTGGCAGGCCGCGTTGATCTGGTTACGAACCAGCCGAGCGCTGATGAAGCCGTCCTTGGCGCCGAAAACCGGTACCCGGTGTGGCGTGACCGGATCGTCTGTCAGTGCCGCTTCGCGCTTGATGTAGTGAAACCCGTTATACAGAGATGCCAGATATTCCGGATGCTGCCGCAGGATTTCGTTGTGCAAGGTCACCGAGCTCACGATGCTGCTCAGGCCGCCGCTTTTCGACCGTCGCAAACAGAGCAATCCGACCAGGTCACAACCGTCGGAATGGAACGGCAGATGGGCATTGGTCTCGTAGCCGCGCACGTCGATGTCGCCGTAGCGCCGGCCATGATCGTAGACATGCCCGAGCAGATCGCCACGGGGATTCTGCGTGACGGGAATCCCGAGATAGGCGCCCAGTGCCCAAAAGATGAGCCCAACGTCATCGTCGGTATAGTCGGCGGCGTTCAGTCCGCGCAGAACGACGAAGCCCCGACCGGTACGGATTTCCTCCAGGTGACCGGCCAGTTTTCCGCTCAGCGTGGGCAAAGGGAAACTGCCGCGTCCCACCTCGGCCAGCGTGAGGTTGTGCGCCTTCACGCCCTTCACCGCGTCCTCGATCTCCGACAGATCGCGCGGGGTCAGGTGCACCAGCCACGACTTGTCCCGTGCGAGGTCCTTGCCGTACCAGGCCGACGGATGCTGCACCGGCTCTGTATGGATAGCCTCCGACATCTTTTTCCTCCGGCTCGATCAAGCAAGATTTCTCAGCGCATCACGAAGCCGTCAGCATACTGACGATATTTGCCGTGGCACAAGCCCCGTGACCGGGCGGAACCCCTGCGTCAGGCCAGTCGGAAGAAGCGCTGGGCGTTCCGGTACAGCCACTTGTCGATCACTGCGTCCTTCAATGGCAGTGCGGCGTATTCCTCGACCAGCGATTCCATCGGCAGGCCGAAGGCCTCCCATGACAGACCAACCATGATCTTGTCCTGCAGCAGCGTATTGCCGAATTGCAGGAATTGCTCCCAACCCGAGCCAGACACACCAAAGTAGCGCGGACGGTGTGATGCCGTGTCGCAGTAGAGATTTGGATGGCGCCGCAGCAAGGCGACCATGTCGCTGACCCATGGCCAGCCGCTCAAGCCCGCGACGATGCGCAATTCGGGAAAATCCATGGCGATCTGATCGAGATGCCGGGGATGGCCGAGGTCGTACGGCCGGTCAGTTGCGTAGTTCATGTTGCAGTAGATGCGGACCGGAATATCGAGTTCGACGCATTTCGCGTATAGCGGGTAGTAACGCCGATCGCTGGCCGGGACCATGTTGTACAGCGCCGATACACGCAGGGCACCGAAACCATGGTCGTGTACCAGCCGAACCAGTTCGCGCACGCCGCGCATCCCATCATGCGGGCTGATTGACGCCAGGCCGATGAAGCGCCTGGGGTACTTGGCGAGAATATCGGTTATGATGGCATTGCCGGCGCGCAATACGCCAACTTCCACGCCGGCCCGATCCATCTGGCCGACAAAATCGGCGATCGACATGCCGTGTTTCTTCTCGGGCGCCGCAACAGCGCCACCCTCGGTGCGTCGCGTGAAGATGCGCTCATAGTTCGAGAACCCATGCCCATCCAGCGGTTCGAGCTTCTCTGGGTCGCCATATCCTGGTGGGTGCGTTGCCGATTCAAGCTTTCTTGGATTGCCATCCTCGTCCGGTGGCAAGTCGCATTCCAGGTCAATGACTTTCCGCATGCGCCTATTCCTCGTCCTGTTCCGATGGCGCTGCGTCCGATCGCTTACCGCGCGGGCAGGCCAGAGGATTGATATATCGTCGTTACGCCGACTGTGCTAATCGCGCCACGGCACGCGAAGCCACCGGCATGGCCAAGGGCCATGAAATCCTGGCAACTTGGGACACCGGGCGCAATAGGGTGGTGCGTGACGATGACAGCAGACGCGATCGATCCCCGAGACCTGTTCCGTGTGCAGAGAACGTCCATTGGCACGATCACGCCCTCCGGCAACGTTGTGGTCGAGCGCATGACGACCGCGATCCTGCGTGAATTCCCGACGGTGTCCGGACATTTCTCCCGCATACGGGTGGTCGGGTCGTCCGATTCCTATTCAAACGACTACGACTGGGATGGCATGCTCGGAGCGGCTGAACTGCTTGCTCATGCACAGCCACAGGCGATCTGCTGGAATGGCAGCAAGGGTGGCTCCATTGGCTTCGATGCCGATCGGCAGCTTGTTTCGCGGATTGAAAAAATGACGGGCATTCCTGCTTGTACTTCCTCGCTCGCCATCGAGGAATTGTTCCGTCGCAAGGGGGTCATTCGCTTTGCTCTGGTCACGCCTTATGCTGCCGGCTATGCCAGCAGAATTCCAGCCAACTTCGCGCGCGAAGGCTTCGCCTGTGTCGCGGAAGCGCATATCGGGCTGACCGACAATTTCTCCTATTGCACGGTGTCCGATGCTGCTGTTGTCGCGATGATCCGCAGTGTCGCGGAGCACGCGCCGGATGCGATCATCACCTACTGCACGAATTTTCCTGCTGCGCATCTGGTCGCGGAGCTGGAAGCCGAACTCGGGACACCGATCTATGACTCGGTATCGGTTGGCGTATGGAAGTCGCTACGCCTTGCGGGCATCGCGACACAACCGGGACATCGTTGGGGGAGCGCCTTCGCCGAAATGTCATGATGCATCGGACCGGCGGCGATCAATTCGTGGGAGATGGGGAATGAAACTGCTGCTGGTCAACGGCAATATCACCCAGGCGGTGACTGATCTGGTGCAGGCAGAGGCACTGCGTCACGCGCGGACAGGCACCGGGGTGACGGCAGTGACAGCGACGTTCGGGGTTCCTATCGTCTCGACCGAACTGGAAAACACCATCGCCGGTCACGCCGTTCTCGATCTGCTCGCGAAGCATGCGCCAGGCCATCACGCGGCTGTCCTGGCGATCTCGTTCGATACGGCCTTGATCGCTGCGCGGCAGATGCTGGACATCCCTGTCATCGGTATGACGGAAGCCTCCCTGCATGCGGCCTGCCTGATCGGCCGGCGATTCGGGCTGATCACATTCGGTACGCTCAGCCGTCCGCTCTATGTCGATCTGGTGCACGAACGCGGCCTGCGGGATCGCATGGCAGGCTGCGTCTCGATCGATGTTGGCTCGGTTACCGCTTATCTGGAGCACGCCGCGTTCGATGAGCCGGCGTGCGACGCGGCGCGCTCACTGGTGACCGATCATGGCGCGGATGTGGTGGTGATCTGTGGCGCTGCCGTTGCTGGCATTGCCGCACGCCTGCAGCCGCGATTGGATGTGCCGGTACTGGACGGAATCGGCTGTGCAGTCCGGCTGGCGGAGATGCTGGCGGATCTCAAGCTAGTGAAAAAGCCGCTGGGAAGGCGCATTGCAACCGGCGTGGCTGCTGTTGGATTGAGCGAGCATCTGGCACGCCTGCTGTCGGATGGCTGAAGCGGAACGGGTTAGCATCCGATCCCAGGGCGGCAACCCGGACGCAGGCTCGTTGTCGGGCACTGGCACACAGGTCGAAGGCCATCTGGCCGTTGCGTCGCTTCGCGCGTCGCGGCAGCATCGGCGCCCAGGCAGCAGCGACGGACAAACACATGGCACGCATGAAAGACAGGGTCGCCGTCATCACCGGCGCGGCGCAGGGCATCGGCTGCGCCATCACCCAGCGATTTGCCGAAGAGGGAGCGACACTGGTCTTGCTCGACATCGATGGGGAACGCCTCGAGCAGACCGCGGCTACGGTGCGCGGGCAGAACCATGCGCCACTTACGGTCGTCGCCGATGTGACGGACGAGGCGTCGGTCGAGGAAGCCTTCACCCGGATCACCGCCGTACACGGACGCATCGACGTGTTGGTCAACAATGTCGGCGGCTCGCACAACGCAAAGTTGTGGGAAATGACCACCGATGAATGGGACTACACGATCAAACTCAACCTCCGTTCGGCCTTTCTGTGCACGCGCGCTGCATTACGACTGATGATGCGGCAGTGCTCCGGCGCGATTGTCTGCATGTCGTCCGGTGCGCGCGAGGGCACGCCATGGACCGCATACCATGTCGGCGGCGCGGCGTATTCCGCGGCAAAGGCGGGCATCCACGGCTTCATCCGTGACGCGGCGCTGGAACTTTCCGACCACGGTATCCGCATCAACGCGGTTGCGCCCGGCCCAATCGAGACCGAGCGGACCGCCGCAATGTTCGAGGAGCTGCGCGGAACCAGCGAGCACAGCCCATATATTCTGGTGCCGATGCGGCGGATCGGTCAGCCGCGCGAGATCGCCGATGCGGTGCTCTACCTGGCCTCCGACGAAGCGAGCTACATAACCGGCACGACGTTGAACGTGGCGGGCGGGCGATGAGTGGCATGCGTGCGCCCGGACGCCAACTGAAGTTGACGGCGTTCTCGCATCCGCCCGGTCATTGGCGGATGCCGGATGCCAGGCCGACGGACATGGATTTCGACGAGTATGTCCACCTTGCGCAGGTCGCTGAACGCGGCAAGTTCGATATGCTGTTCTTCCAGGACAGTGCGGCGGTGGCCCCGGCTTTCTATTTGTCAGGCGGTAAGGCGGAGGCGCTGGCTGAGGCGGCACGTTGTGTCCGGCTTGAACCGCTGACCCTGCTCGCGGCCCTGGCGACCGTGACAAAGCATATCGGCTTGGTTTCCACCGCGACCACGACGTACAATGATCCTTTCAATATCGCCCGCAAATTCGCGACGATTGACCATATCAGCAAGGGGCGGGCGGGATGGAACCTGGTGACCTCGCAGAACGTGGACGAGGCACAGAATTTCGGGTTGGAAAGGCATGTGGAGCATGCGGAACGCTATGAGCGGGCGCAGGAGTTCTATGATGTCGTAACCGGTCTGTGGGATAGCTGGGAGGACGATGCGAACATCCGCGACCGGGCAAGCGGTCGCTACATCGATCCAGCCAAGCTGCATGTGCTGAATCATAAGGGACCGCATTTTTCGGTCCGCGGGCCGTTGAACATTGCCCGTCCGCCACAGGGTTATCCCATCGTCGCGCAAGCCGGCTCGTCGGAGCCTGGTCGCGAACTGGCTGCACGCACCGCGGATGTGGTGTTCACGGCGCAAGTCACTCTTGTGGAGGCGCAGGACTTCTATGCCGACCTCAAGGGCCGCGCCGCACGTTATGCGCGATCGCCGGATGATATCAAGATCATGCCAGGCATTCGGTATGTGCTTGGGGCGTCCGAGAGCGAGGCGAAAGAGCGCTACGAGATGATGCTGGCCGAAGCCTCGGATGAGGGCGCGTTGGCGGCCGTGCAGCGACTGGCGGGTGACCTGGACATCCGGCAATTCCCCCTCGACGGCCCGCTGCCCGACCTGCCGCCGAGCAACGCGGCGAAGGCGCGCCAGAAGATGATGATCGATCTGGCGCGGCGCGAAAATCTGAGCATCCGCCAACTGGCGCGCCGCTTCACGTTCAGTCTCGGCCATCTGGTTTATGTCGGGACGGCCATTGGCCTGGCGGATCTGATGCAGGAGTGGTTCACCAAGGATGCCGCGGACGGATTCACGATGCTGTCGCCGTACTACCCGAAGCCCCTCGAGGAATTTGTCGAGACGGTAATACCGGAGTTGCAGCGGCGCGGGATCTTCAGGACCGAATATGAGGGTACGACATTGCGGGAAAATCTGGGGCTAAAATTCCGCAAGAACCGCCATGTCGCCGGCAGGGAGGCGGTCACCGCGTAGGGCGGACAAGCGTAGCGTATACCGCCACCCGCCGCAGGTGTCGTCTGGCCCGGGGCCTGAACCGCGCACGGCGGCATTTGCGACTGGTCGGGGAGGCTGAGGAAGCAGCGGCCGGCGAGTGCCGGGAGGCACTCGCGCTGGTGGAATAGGGGGCGTCAGCCGGGCGCGGCGTCGGCCGTCTCGCGACGGGACGGGTTAGGACCGCATCCCTTGTTGCTCGGCGATCACGGCCAGGCGATGACTGGCATTGCCGAGGCGTTGCAGCATCACCGGAAGCTGAGGCTGAGCCGGGAGCGGGCCGTCCTGCAGGAAGTCTGACCAGTCGGCCCATTCGCGCTCCGAAAGCAGCAGGACGCGCCGCCGGTCGTCCTCGCTAAGCCGCATCTCTTCGCCGATCTGGCTGAACACCTGGAACTGGCTCCTCGCCAGATTGTCGGTCGCGCACCAGGTCAGGTTCTGTAGCATCGCGGCACCTCTGTTCTTCTCGATGGCATTCAGCAGACAGGGAAAGCCTCGGTGGAGGCAAGGGCGGAAATGGGCGGAGTTTTTGTTCGACTTGTGGCAGCCAAACACCGTTGGGTGACCGGCGGAAAGTTCGGAATTATGCGGATCGGGATTATACGTACTCGCCTGATCCCTGCCGATGTGACGGATGTGCCCCAAACCGACTATCATGCGGGCGATTGCCCCACGCTGTTCCCCGAGGGCGCATAACGGGAGGCTTGGATGGAACTCGCTCAGGCGCGGAAGGCCCGCATTGTCCCTCGCACCGGGGGGCGCGCCTTGGCGGATGCCTTGGTCGCGCAAGGCATCGACCATGTCTTCGCTGTGCCGGGCGAAAGCTTTCTCGACGTGCTTGATGGCCTGTACGAAGTGCGACAGAAATTGAAGCTGGTGACGTGCCGGTTCGAGGCCGGCGCAGTGAACATGGCCGAGGCCTACGGCAAGCTCAAAGGCCGTCCCGCCGCGGCGATGGTGACGCGCGGACCAGGTGCCTGCCATGGTGCGATCGGCGTGCATGTTGCAATGCAGGACAGCACGCCGCTGTTGCTGTTCGTCGGCCAGATCCCGCATGAGGATGCCGGCCGTGATGCGTTCCAGGAAGTCGACTATCGGCGGATGTTCAGCCCGCTCGCCAAGTGGGTGACGCAGATCGACCAGGCAAAGCGCATTCCGGAGATCGTCGCGCACGCGGTCGATGTCGCGGTGTCCGGAAGGCCCGGACCGGTGGTCATCGCCCTCTCCGAAGAGATGCAGAAGGACATGATTGAGATGCCTGACCTGCCGCGTGCAACCGTCGCGCCGGCACATCCCGATCCCGCCGCACTGACGCAATTTCGCAACCTGCTGAGCCGGTCGCGCAAACCGCTCGCGGTGCTCGGTGGCTCGAGTTGGACAGAGGCCGGACGCAGCGCCATCCGCGATTTCCTGTTGGGCAACGACGTGCCGGTCGCTGTCGGGTTCCGGCGGCAGGCGCTGTACGATGGCACTCTTGATAATTTCGCCGGCGATCTCGGCGTTGGCTCCGACCCTGGGCTGGTCCGCAAGATAAAGGATGCCGACCTGATTCTGGCAATTGGCTCGCGCCTCGGCGACACGGTGTCGCAAGGTTATACCCTGTTCGACATGGCGGGCAGCGTGCCGATCGTCCAGGTATATCCGGATGGCGCCGAGATCGGCCGCGTGTTCCGTCCCGCACTCGGCATCGTGTCTGACCTGAACGCGTTCGCCCATGCGGCCGCGGCGCTGGAACCGGTGCAGCCGAATTGGATGAAGTGGACCGAGGAACTGCGGTCGCTGCGAGAGGCACAGCGCGCGGTACCGAACTATGAGGGCACGCTCAATCTCGGCACGGCAATGCGCGAGCTTGAGGTGCTGCTGGATCGCGATGCGGTGATCACCACCGATGCTGGGAACTTCGCAGGCTGGGCTTCGCGTTTCATCAATTTTCGCGATGATCAGCGCTACATCGGTCCAACCAATGGCGCGATGGGCTACAGCGTTCCTGCTGCGGTCGGAGCGAAGATCGTGTATCCCGATCGCATGGTGGTGAGCCTGGTCGGCGACGGCGGTTTCCTGATGACAGGCCAAGAGATCGCTACAGCATCCCATCACGGCGTGGCGCCGATCGTGCTGGTCTTCAACAATCAAATGTATGGCACGATCCGCATGCACCAGGAGCGCACCTATCCTGGCCGTGTGTCGGGGACGGCGCTGACCAATCCGGATTTCGCCAAATTCGCTGAAGCGTTCGGCGGGCATGGCGAGGTTGTCAGCGACACCGCCGACTTTGCCCCGGCATTCCGTCGCGCGGTCGCCAGCGGCAAGCCCGCGGTGATCGAACTGCGGATGAATCCCGAGCAGATCACCACGCGGACTACGATTGCCGAGATGCGCGGAGACAGGCCTGCGAAGGTTGCGCCCAAACCCAAGCGGGCGGCCGCGCGAAGTCATCCGAAGCCGACGCGCAGCGGACAGTTGGGAAAGAAGCGCGTGTAATATCCGGGCACCGCAGAAGAACGTGGATGAGCTACGCGCTGAGTCACCGGTTTCGCGTTGAGGCGGCCGGCACGTCGGTCGTACTTCCGTTGACACAGGGGATGGAGGCAGCGGCAGGCTACTACCGTGCAGGGGATTACCCTGAAGCTGAACGCTGTTGCCTGGACTTGATCAAGCGCGACTCCCGGCATTTCGATGCACTCCACCTGCTGGGGGTGGTGTGCCTCGACCGATCCCAGTTGGCGGATGCAGTCGGCTATCTGACACGTGCAGCCCGCGAGCGCGCGGACGATGCGTCGGTGCACTATCATCTCGGCACCGCGCTGTTGGGATTGAAGCTTTATCGGCAGGCAGAGCCGGCGCTGCGTCGAGCGCTAGAATTGCGATCGGGTGATCTCGGGACGTTGAATAACCTGGGGAATGCACTCGCCGGCATGCGGCAGCATCAGGCGGCGATCGAATGCTACAGGCATGTGCTGGAGATTTTTCCCGGCCATGCACCAGCGCATTACAACTTAGGGCGCTCACTTGCAGCGATGGACCGGTTGGAAGATGCAGTGGCCAGCTTTCGGATTGCGCTGCAGGCTACGTCTGCAGAGCCCGACCGCTTGGTTGATATCTACAGCGGTCTGGGCGAGGCGCTGGTTGAACTCGGGCAATACGATGACGCGCTCGCCACTTGCCACGCTGTATTCGCGATCAAACCGGAGATCGCCAATTGGAACGAAAGCCTGATCCTCCTGCTACGCGGCCAATTCTCCGACGGATGGCGCAAGTACGAAGGCCGCTGGCATGTTGCCGACCACGATCGTCCACGTCGCGATGCACGTATTCCTGATCTGTCGGAGGTTGCCGGGAAGCGGATACTGCTGACGTGTGAGCAGGGGCTTGGCGATATGATTCAATTCGCCCGTTATGCGCCGCTGCTGGCTCGTCAAGGTGCACATGTCTGCCTGCAAACCTATCCACGGCTCAAGGCGCTGATGCAGACGCTCAATGGCGTCGACACGGTGATCGCTGACGGCGAGAGAGAGCCGGCATGTGACATAGTCACGCCATTGCTCAGCTTGCCTTTGGTGTTTGGCACACAGGTGGACAGCATTCCAGCCGAAGTCCCCTATCTGAGTGCACCTGCGGCCAGGCTTCCCGTCTGGGAACGGCGGCTGGGGCAACGTACCGGACCACGCATCGGTCTGGCTTGGTGGGGTTTGCAGCACATGCCCAAGCGATCGCTGCCGATCGAGCAATTGCTGCCACTGCTCTCGCTGGACGGTTTGGAGATTCACTCGCTGCAAAAGGAGGTGCCACCAGAACAACGCGCATGGCTGGCGGCGCATCCGCTGTTGTTCGATCAAAGCGAGCACCAGAACGATTTTGCCGATGCGGCTGCGCTGATTTCATTACTGGATCTCGTGGTGACAATTGACACGTCAGTGGCGCATCTGGCTGGCGCGATGGGCAAGCAGGTCTGGATCATGCTTCCGTACAGCGCGGACTGGCGCTGGCTGCTGGGTCGGAGCGACAGTCCTTGGTATCCCACGGCGCGCCTGTTCCGTCAGCAGCGACGCGGCGACTGGGACGGCGTAGTTGCCGAAGTGACGCGGGCATTGTTGCAAATGCTGCGGTCGGGCGAGAGAGTGTAGCGTTCGCCCCGGCCGATGGCGGAATGCGCTACGCCTTTCTGCCCTACGCTGCCTCCAGCACCAATTCGAAGGTGATGCAGACCGGATTGTCCCCGCGGATCAGCCGGCCCTCATGCACATGGCCGGCCATGTCGACCACCAGCATGTCTAACACTGCGATGCCTTCGTGCAGGTGGCCGGAACGGACCAGCACTTCGGTGGCATGATCGTTAACCTGACTGCCGTCGGCGAAGCGTGCGCCAATCAGGCTGCCCAGGCTGCCACGCACGATGCCAGCCGATATCTGGTGGCGTCGAGCAATTGCCTCGATCGCCGCTGTGATGTCCTCGTTGGGACGGATGCGTGCGACTACGGTCCGGCTGCCATTCGCTTCGGCGGCAGACGGTATCGGATGGAACAAGGTAAAATTGGTCTCCGGATCTGGATCGACGTGGATCGCAACATCGGGGAGTGCCCATGCGTGCACGATGGTTTCGGCTGCAACGAACGTTTCGTGTGGCAGCATATGGCCACCGCGGCGGTGCGGCCCTTCCTCGATCCAGGCACCATGGCAATGCACGAACGGTTCACCGTCACGCCATCCGAAGGTAGCGTTGGCGATCTCCACCACAGTCGCGCCCGGCGGCGAGCGTGGCGCGCTGAAATACGCGACGTGAGTATCGTCGGTCGGTGGCCCCGGCATCACATAGCTGAACGGGCCGAGTGCTCCGCCCTGGAACACCAGGGCCGCGCTCCGCATTCCGGCGCCGACAAGCGGACGCGTCAGTGCATCGTTCAGCGACAGACCTGTCGTCAGCGGAAACTCGAGTCGGCGGCTATGCCCTTCGTAACTTTCGAACCGCTTGGGAAGCACCGGCCCTGGTTGGACCAGGCGCCGCATCAGCGACCGACCGCGTAGCCTTGCATGCCACGCGGATTGGCCCCGGCGCGCATCTGCTTGCCCTCGACGCGTGCTCCGGAAAGGCGGCCCTCCGACCAGTCGTCGCCCTTCTCCGCCTTGTGGTCTCGCGCCTTCAATTCGTACATCACGGAGTCGGGGAAACGCCCCTCCAGCACAACCTTGCCGGGGCGCGCAACACGCGGCCAGAAGCTCGATGGCCAGTGTTCGGTGTGGAACGACGGTGCGTCGATTGCCTCCTGGATGCCCATGTTGTGGTGGACCATGCGGAGCAGGAACGTCAGCGACCACTGGTCCTGCTGCTCGCCGCCCGGAGTCCCGAACGCCATCCACGGCTTGCCGTCGCGCAGCGCAAAACTCGGCGACAGGGTGGTGCGCGGACGCTTGCCGGGTACCAGGCTGTTGGGCAGGTCCGGCTTCAGCCAGAACATCTGGCCGCGCGTTCCCATGCAGAAGCCGAGTTCCGGAATCACCGGAGAGGACTGCAGCCAGCCGCCGGACGGTGTGGCGCTGACCATGTTGCCATCCTTGTCGATCACGTCGAGGTGGCAGGTGTCGGCGCCGATGACGCCGAGCCGTGACAC
>DATAPW010000375.1:0-15287 GCA_036265005.1 Acetobacteraceae bacterium
CAGGCACAACGCCAGAGTGTCCCGCGATGCCCGAAACCGTCGATACCGTGATCGCCGCCGCCCGCGACTTCATGGGCGAGCGGATCACCACCAACGCTACCCTGCGGGAGCACCACTCGCACGGCCAGGACACCCAGCCGCCGGTGCTGCCGGACGCCGTGGCGTTCATCGAGACCTCCGAAGAAGCTGCGCGGATGCTCGCGCTGTGCCATGCCAACCACGTACCGGTGGTGGCCTGGGGCGCCGGCACGTCGCTGGAGGGCCACGTCACGCCGGTCCGCGGCGGCATCACGCTCGACCTGTCGCATATGACCCGCATCATCTCGGTCAGCCAGGCCGACATGGACTGCCGTGTCGAGGCCGGTGTGACGCGCGATCAGCTCAACGAGCACCTACGCGACCAGGGGCTGTTCTTCCCGGTCGATCCTGGGACGGCGCTCTGCACGCTGGGCGGGATGTGCGCGACGCGCGCCTCCGGCACCAACGCGGTGCGCTACGGCACCATGCGCGAGAACGCTATGGGTCTGACCGTGGCGCTCGCCGACGGGCGGCTGATCCATACCGGGGGACGCGTGCGCAAATCGGCCACCGGCTATGACCTGACGCGCCTGTTCATCGGCTCGGAGGGCACGCTGGGGATCATCACCGAGATTCAGCTTCGACTGCATGGCATCCCGGAGGCGATGTCATCCGCCACCTGCCAGTTCGCCACGCTGCGTGGCGCAGTCGAGACGGTTATCGCCATCATGCAGATGGGCATTCCGGTGGCACGGATGGAGTTGCTGGACGAGGTGCAGATGGCGGCCTGCATCGCGTATTCGAAGCTCGAGGGCCTGCAGGCGCTCCCCACCCTGTTCTTTGAATTCCACGGCACCACGGCGGCGGTGGCCGAACAGGCACAGCAGGCGGAGGAGATTGCCGCGGGCTACGACGGGGAAGGCTTCCGCTGGGCGACCGACGCGGCGGAACGCGGCAAGTTGTGGAAGGCGCGGCACGATGCGCTGTGGGCCTGCCTGGCGCTGAAGCCGGGCCACCAGGGCATCGCGACCGACGCGATCGTGCCCATTTCGATGCTTGACGAAGCGATCCTCGGCGCCAAGGAGGACATCGCCGCTTCGGGCCTGACCGCACCGATCGTCGGTCATGTCGGCGACGGGAACTTCCACACCGTGATCCTGGTACCCCCCGAACCGGACGGGCTGAAGCGTGCCTGGGACCTCGACAAGAAGATCGTCGCGCGGGCGCTGGCGCTTGGCGGTTCGTGCAGCGGCGAGCACGGGGTGGGAATCGGCAAGCGCGAGTTCCTCGAACAGGAACATGGCACCGAGGCGCTGGCGGTGATGCGGTCCGTCAAGCAGGCGCTGGATCCGCGAGGGATCCTCAACCCGGGGAAGATCTTCCTGAACTGACGTTCACCCGGTTGCACAACTTGCGTAGCGCAGGGCGGAAAGCGCTGCGCTCTTCCGCCCTGCGGCCACACTCACTCCGCTCGGATATCATACGAACGCCCCGGACGTGACCTGTCCGATCCCTGCCAGATCGATGCGCGTACCGTCACTGAGGGCCAACAGACTACCCCCGTGTCCATCCCACTCCTGGGTGACCTGTGCCATGGCGGAGACCGCACTCGCGTAGCCTGCGAAGTCCAGGCTGTCGGTACCCAGGCGAAATCCCGAAATCGTATCTGCGGTGCCGTAGGTTGATGGGTCGAGCTGCACCTCGTTGATGCCGGGGGCGGGACGGGGCCGCACGATTGTGGCCGGCATCGGTACAGTCGAGGGCACGGCGGCCCACGCATCGTCGGCTTCGCCCCACAAGGTCTGCCTGCCGGTTCGCATCAGGCCTGTTCCAGGCTCAAGGCATTGGCCTCAAGCCGCTGGCGCAGCATGTCCAGAACATGCGACCCACGGAGGCGCGAAGTCGCCGCCGACGACGTTGCTAGGCTGCAACGCGAAACGTACGCGGAATGCCTGCCTTGGGGACCTGGCCGTGCATCGGCTCGTCGGGCAGTCCCTCGTGCAACAACTGGCGCGCCTCGATCAGCCTGGGCAGGTCGATGCCGGTTTCGAAGCCCATGCTTTCCAGCATGAACACGAGGTCCTCGGTGACGACGTTGCCGGACGCACCGGGCGCGTAAGGACAGCCGCCGAGGCCGGCGAGGCAGGAATCGAAGGCGCGGATGCCTTCCTCGAGCCCCGCCAGCGCGTTGGCGATGCCGAGACCGCAGGTGTCGTGCAGGTGCAGGCCATACAGCGTATCGCCGATCGCATCGCGGGTGGCACGCACCACTTCCTTGATCTGCGCCGGATGCGCATAGCCCACGGTATCGGCCAGCATGATCTCGTCGACACCGGCATCCGCGAGTCCCTTTGCCATGGCGACGGTCTTCGCGGCCGGCACCACGCCATCGATCGAGCAGCCGAAGGCGGTGGACACGCCGGCTACCACCGGCACCTTGCGTGGCTGCGCGTGCAGCCAGTCCATGATCCCGCGCATCATTTCGATCGACTGCTCAGGCATGCGGTTCAGGTTGGCCATGCTGTGGCCTTCGCTGACCGAGACGGGGATGCTGATCTTGTGGACGCCGGCGTTATAGGCGTTCTGCGCGCCACGCAGGTTGGGCACCAGTGCCTGCACCACGAGGCCGGGTATCTTGAGGCACTGCTCCACGACCTCCGGCGTGTCCGCGAGTTGCGGGATCACGCGCGGCGGCACGAAGCTGCCGACCTCGATCTCCTTCACGCCGGCAGCCGCGATGGCAGCGATCCAGCGGACCTTTGCATCGGTGGTCATGCGCGTCTTGGCGATCTGCAGGCCGTCGCGCGGGCCGACTTCGCAGATGGAGACGTGTTGCTGCATGGTTGGTTACCTCCGTTGCGGCGCAGCCTGCTGCGGGCGGGGTGCAAAGGCAAGGTTCCACACCGAGATTGCCCAGAACCACATGGAACCACAGGGAACCACCGTGAAAGGCAGGTATTGCGCTACGCGCGAAGCGCTCGTTGGCCGTCACGGGCCGGTACGGATCCGGCCGGCATGTCGGATCACTCGGTGACTCTCGGTGTGGAACCGTGTCCTACCGCCCCGCCCGGCTGGGCAACCGGCATGAACTCCCGCACACTGTCAGCCCAGGCAAACGGCGGGAGACGTAGGCAAATGAGCGTGGTGACGACGGAGCAACGCGGACCGGTTTCGATCATCCGAATCAACCGCCCTGAAAAGCTGAACGCTATCTCCAGCAGGGTGGCGGTCGAGTTGCAGCAGGCATTCCAGGCGTTCGACGCATCCGACCAGCGCGTCGCGATCATCAGCGCGGCCGGCGCACGCGCCTTCACCTCCGGCGCCGATGTCACCGACCTGCCGGAGTTGTGGCGCGCCATTCCGACTGTCGGCTACCAGACGGACAAGCCGATCATCGCTGCCACATCCGGATGGTGCGTCGGCGGTGGCATCGTCATGGTAATGATGTGCGACTTGATGGTGTCCACCGAGGACACTGTGTTCTACTACCCTGAGGCCAAGCTCGGCATCACCGGCGGCATGATCAGCTCGTTGGTATCGCGCATGCCGCACAAGCTGGCGATGGAGATGATGCTGCTGGGCACCAAGGTTTCCGCGCAGCGCGGGTACGATGTTGGCTTCGTCAACCGCGTGGTACCGAACGGCCAGCACGAAGCCGAGGCACTGTCGATGGCCAACGAGCTGCTGGAATCAGCCCCGCTGGTGATCGGGGCATTGAAGCGTCTGGCCGCCGAGGTGCTGCCGGTCGGTCCGGTGGAGCGCATGGTTGCTGTCAGCCAGACATTGGGCCGCGTGCGCACCAGCGAGGATACTCAGGAGGGCATCCGCGCCCACCGGGAGCGCCGCAAGCCGAACTTCCGCGGGCGCTAGGGAGAGTGGCCGATGGCAGCACTGCATCCGGACGATCTGGCGGGCGTGCGGGCATGGTTCGAAACGCTCGCCGCGCACGTCCGCGAGGTGGATTTCATCGGCGCGCGACCGATTTTCGCGGCCGACATGATCGCGTTTGGCACGTTCAGCGATTTCATGACCGGTCGCGATGTGGCCGAGGCGCAGCAATGGCGCAATGTGTGGCCTCACATCGATGAGTTCCGCTGGCGGCCTGACATCAAGGCGATCGTCTCGCCGGATCGGCTGCAGGCGGTGGGAATGGGCGTGTTCGATTCCACCGGCTATCGGCCGGATGGCGCGTCATACGATCGGCCCGGCCGCGCGACGGTGGTCTTCGTGCGGTCGGGCGTGGATGCGCCATGGCTTGCGCAGCATACGCACCTGTCGCTGTTCCGCGATGTGCCGACGCGGAGCTTCAAGAACAAGCCCGCGAAGCGCTGAGCACATCTTGACGGCGCGACGGCCTTGCGAACCGCTCGGACTGCTGGCTAACGTCGCCCGCAATGGCGTCGTTCCAGCCGTCCACCTGGAGGGCCTCCGATGAAGTTTCTCAGCGATGAAATGATCAGCGGGTTGCTGCCAGCCGAGACCACGGCTTTCCCCTCCCCCGTACCGACGCAGATCGTGTCGAGCGACGAATTCCTGCCGTCGCCGCAGACGGCACGGCAGCGCGAGGTCGAGGCGCGGCTTACCGCGTTGAGCGATCAGCTGGCCAGGCGCCAGGGCGTGTCGCGCCGCCGCTTCTTCCAGACCGCGGCGGGCATGGCTGCGTCTTTCGTCGCGCTCAATCAGGTATTCGGCCCACTGTTCGATGCCAGCGAGGCCGAGGCGGCAACACCCGAGCTGGCCGCCGCGCGCGCCGACGCCTTGTCGGGACAGATGGTCATCGACGGCCACACACATTTCCTGCGCGACGACACCAGGCTGATGGGCTTCGTCAAGGCGCGCGAAGCAGTCGGGCAATGGGGTTGGAATAAGGAACTCAGCAGCAAGGAACAGAGTATCGACGATCTGAAATTCACCAACTACGTCAAGGAAATCTACCTGGACAGCGACACTAAGGTGGCGCTGTTGTCGAATTCCCCCTCCGACCTCCCGGAGGACTGGTTCATCCGGCAGGACCAGGTGTTCAAGACACGCGAAACCATCAATCGGCAGGCCGGCACGCGTCGCATGCTGGCGCATTTCACCATCACACCAGGCCGGCCCGGCTGGCTCGATCAGGTGGACGAGGCAATCGAACGCTACCGGCCGGATTCGTGGAAGGGCTACACGGTCGGCGACAATACGCACAAGGAACTCGCAGCGCATCCGTGGCATGCCGATGACCAAAAGCTGATGTATCCGTTCTACGAAAGGATCGCCAGGACGGGCATCCGTAATGTGTGCATCCACAAGGGACTGTTCGCGCCGGCGGTCGAGGAGAAGTTCCCGCGCCTGCGCCCCTACGCCGATGTCAGTGATATCGGCCGCGCCGCCAAGGACTGGCCGCAACTGAATTTCGTGGTGTACCACTCGGGTTATCGCTGGGTGGGTGGGAACCCGGCGGATGGCATGGCCGAATTCGACAAGACCGGCCGCAGCTCCTGGACCAGCGACCTCGCCGAGATCCCGGAAAAATACGGCGTTACCAATGTATACGGTGATGTCGGGCAGTTGTTTGCGTGGACCAGCATTGCCGAGCCGCGGCTGGCGGCGGCGTTGATGGGCATGCTGATCAAGGGACTCGGCGTGGACCGGGTGGTCTGGGGCACCGACGCAGTGTGGACCGGCGCGCCGCAGTGGCAGATCGAGGGGTTGCGGCGTCTGGAAATTCCCGAGGACATGCAAATGGCGCACGGCCTCGACCCGCTCGGCCCGGCTGACGGCCGGGTCAAGACCGCGGTGTTCAGCGGCAACTCAGCCAGGCTGTACGGGCTCGAGAAACACGCCGGGTTGGTCACGCAGGATCGCTTTGCCGCGCTCAAGAGCGATTACCAGGCGCATGGCCCAGGCCGCAGCAACCTGCGCTACGGCTACGTCAGCCGTCCGGGCTGAATTCCGCCGGTCCTTCCCATACGGCGGGTTGCGAAGGGCGGAAAAGCGCAGCGCGTTCCGCGCCGTGCCGGCGCAAGGCGCGGCGCTTTTTCCGCCCTACGTCGCCAACATCCGCACTCGTCCGGTCAACCAGTCAACGTTGATCGTTATCCGCCTGTCCCCGCTGCGCAGCACAATCTGCGCACCCGACGAACCACCATCGGGCCCGAAGCGGATCGAGCCGTCACCACCGATCAGGACGTCACGCGGCAAGGCCACCGGCGGGTCGCCATCGAGGCGATAGATCCCTCGACCAAAGCGCACCATCACCGCGCGTTCGTCGGCGATGGCGCGTGACCGCGCGATACGCAGCGCCCCGGCAACGTCGCGGGCAGTCGCATCGAGATCCAGACGTTGGCTGTGCGCCGGCCCGTGTGCGATCACCAAACCGAGCGCGAGGCCAAGCACCACGAGCACCACGATCATCTCGATCATGGTGAAGCCGCTCTCGCCGTCCGGGCGCATGACGCTGGCTGTTTTCACCGGACCTAACGCAGGTAGCGCACCACGTACCCGTTCGACAACGCCCGCACCCGGAAGGCATGCTGCTCGCAAAGCCCAAGCGGCACGCCGACCGCGAAGCGCGCGTCATAGCGCAGGCTCCATACGACCACGCCGCACCAAACGGTATTTTGCGCGGCTTCAGGAACTTCATCGACCAGGCGCGGCTCGATGCGGGCGTAGTAGTCGCGCTTGTGGATTTCACGTGCCATGACATCGAGCACCGATTGCGCCCGGCAGATCGACGGATACTCGCCAGCCCTGGCCCGCGACACCGGGACAAGCAGGCACATCGCCACGAGCAGCACAGCCAGCCGGACCATGACGCTACTCCCCCGTTTGCCAGTGAGACAGATCGATGACAGGCCAGGCCAAGGTCTGCATGCGTTTTCTCTTCCAGTCGCTTAGGTGTCATTTGCCTCGGCTGAAAGGCCAAACACAATGTGGCGACCGGGGAACCACGCTCGAGCCGCCAATTGCAACTGACCCAAGCCGACCAGACGATGACCGCGCTCGCAGGCCTGCTCGTTGAGAAGGGGCACTGCGATGGCCGTACGATCGACCGCGCCCGGCGCGTGGCTGTGGAATCCGGCCAGCGCCTGGACAGCGTGCTCATTCAGCTCGGTCTACTGACCGAACGCGGTCTGGCAGAGACCTTCGCCGCGCTGCTCGACCTGCCAATAACCGGAGCCAACCGTTACCCGGCACACGCGCCGCTGATCCCCGACAGCCTGCCGCCGCGCTTCCTCCGTCAGGCGCGCGCCCTCCCGGTGGCGGTCGACGACGACGCCCTGGTGCTGGCGACGGCCGATCCGCTCGACGATTTCACACCGGCGGCGGTCGCTGCCGCCACCGGGCGGCGCGTCACCCTCGAGGTGGCTGTACCCATCGAGCTGGAAGCCGCCCTCGACAGGCTGTACCCGTCAGCGGACCAGGCCGCCGACGGGCATCCCGAAACCAGCGCCAATGCGCCGCTGGAAGACGACACCGAACGACTGAAAGACCTTGCCAGCGAAGCGCCGGTGGTGCGGCTGGTCAACCAGATCATCACCCGTGCGGTGGAGACGAATGCATCGGACATCCATGTCGAACCGTTCGAAGACCAGTTGCGCGTGCGCTACCGCTACGACGGGGTGCTGCACGAAGCCGAGAATCCGCCGCTGCGGCTGGCCGCGGCGATCACCTCGCGCATCAAGATCATGGCGCGGCTCGATATTGCCGAACGGCGGCTGCCGCAGGATGGCCGCATCAGGCTGGCGGTACGCGGCCAGGAGATCGATTTTCGGGTCTCCACCGTGCCGTCGCTCCACGGCGAGACGGTCGTGCTGCGCATCCTGGACCGTGGCGCCGTGGCCTTCGACTACGCGACGCTTGGATTGCCCGCCTGGGTGATCAGCCAGTTCCAGGCGGCACTGGCGCTGCCGAACGGCATCGTTCTGGTGACCGGCCCGACCGGCAGCGGCAAGACGACGACGCTGTACACCGGGCTGCTGACACTGAATTCCGTCGAGCGCAAAATCGTCACGGTGGAGGATCCCATCGAGTACCGGCTGCATGGCATCACGCAGATGCAGGTGCACGAGCAGATCGGACTCACCTTCGCGGAATTCCTCAGCGCCATTGTCCGTCAGGATCCGAACGTGATCATGGTGGGCGAAATCCGCAACCAGGAGACCGCACAGATCGCGGCGCAGGCCGCGCTGCTCGGGCGTCTCGTGCTGTCCACCCTGCATACCAACTCCGCCGCGGCCGCGGTGACGCGGCTGCGTGACATGGGCTTGGAGGACTATCTGCTTGCGGCGGTGCTGCGTGCCGTGTTGGCACAGCGTCTGGTGCGTCGGCTCTGCCCGGCGTGCCGGCGTCCTGCGCCGGCCCCCGACGAACTTGTCCAGCGGCTTGGCCTCGAAGCACGCTGCAACGGTGCGCCACTCACCCTGCACCACGCGGTCGGTTGTCCTGACTGTCGGCAGACTGGATATCGCGGTCGCTTCGCGATCGCCGAGTTCCTGCCGCTGAACGCGGAGATCGAGCACCTGATCTTCGCACGCGCCGATCACAACAGCATTGAACGCGCCGCGATCGCCGCCGGCATGGTTCCGCTGTTCCAATCCGGCCTGGATGCCGCATTGGCTGGCGAAACCACCATCGAGGAAGTGGTACGCAGCGTGCGTGCGGAAATCTGAGCCATGCCAACGTTCCGCTATCGCGCGATCGGGCCGACAGGCGATCTCCAGAGCGGCATGATAGAGGCCGCCACTGAAGCCGACGTCGTCGCGCGTCTGCAGCGCCAGGGCAGTATCCCGATGCGCGCCGAACCTGCCGAACACGGTTCCTGGCTGGCCGGACTCTGGCACCTCGATATCGCCCATGGTCGTGGCCTGCGCCGCCAGGAGGTGGCCGATATCATTCGCGAACTGGCCACCATGCTTGGTGCCGGGCAGGACCTCGACCGAGCCCTGCGCTATCTGCATGAAACCGCGCCGAACGCACGCGTACGTGCCATTGCAGCCAAGCTGCGCGACGGCGTGCGTGACGGCAGCCCGCTGGCGGTGGCGCTGGGCCGCCATCCCACGAGCTTTTCGCGGTTGCACGTCGCGCTGGTGCGGGCCGGTGAAGCGAGCGGCCAACTCGCGCCGACATTGGCTCGCCTGGCCGAGTTGCTGGAACGTCAGCAGCGCCTGGTGGCATCTGTAACGTCGGCACTGATCTATCCCTGCCTGCTGATCGTCGCGGCAATCGGCGCCGTCACCTTGCTGCTGACCGAGGTGTTGCCGCAATTCGTGCCGCTGTTCGAGCAGAGCGGAGCGAAGCTGCCGGCTTCGACCCAGTTCCTGATCGCGACCGGCGCATTCGTCGCCGACTACGGCGTATTTTTGCTGCTCGCTGTGCCTGTCCTCGTGCTGCTTGCGCGCTCCGCATTGCGGTTGCCGCGAGTGCGGCTGACCATGGATCGGCTGTTGCTGCGAATCCCCATTGCTGGCAGCCTTTTGCGCGAGGTTCTGGCCGCAAGGTTCACCCGAGTGCTCGGTACCTTGCTGGTCAATGGCGTGTCGCTGATTGCAGCACTTGGCATGGTGCGTGACGCGATCGGCAACAATGCGGCAGTTGCTGCGGTGGACCGCGCCGCGGCGAGCGCCCGCGCCGGTGCCGGACTGGCAGCGCCGCTCGCCGAATCGCGGGTATTCCCGGTTCGCATGACGCATTTGCTACGTCTGGGAGAAGAAAATGCGGAACTTGGTGCTATGGCCTTGCGCGCCGCGGAGATCCATGAGGAGAAGACACGTGTTGCGATGCAGCGCGTCGTTGCGCTTCTGGTGCCGGCCATCACCATCCTGATGGGCGCTGCGGTCGCCGCCATCGTAGCCTCGCTTCTGACAGCGATGCTGAGCTTGAACGATCTTGCTGCCGGGTGAACGTGCACTTCACAATTATGCTATCCTTGCCAGTTGTCGCGAAGGTTACTGTACCGGGCGAAACCGACCTTGTAGCGTCCTGAACAATGTCGGGCGTCCTGGATTCGCTGCGCGACATCTATGGGTGGTGGGGACGGCAAATGCGTGCCCTGCTGCCGGCTTGGCTATTGCCGGACGCCAGGCAACCTGACGCGTTGCTGGTCGCCTTGGACACCACGCGCGATGCATCGCCGATGCGGCTTACGCTGCGCCAGCATCGCCGCGAAGTCCCGCTCGGACACTTTCGCCTGGATGCAACTGGGCAGCAGGCTGCGAAGGCGGCGATTCGCCAACGCATCCGCCGCGTCGTCGTGCGCCTGGAGTCAACCGGTCTGCTGGAGCGTACAGTGGTGCTGCCGTTGGCCGCCGAACGCGACGTGGCGAGCGTACTGCGCTACGAGATGGATCGCCTGACCCCCTTTACGGCCGACCAGGTCTATTGGTCGACACAACTGCAACGTCGCGATCGATCTGCCGGGCGCCTGGAGCTGTGCCTCTCGCTGGTGCCAAAGACGTTGTTGCAGCCGCTGATGGCGGCGCTCGACGGCATGGGACTGACGCTCAGCGCGATCGAGGCCACCAACCGGGCCGGCGAGACGCGACAGATTGCAATATCCCCAGGCTCTCCCGGTCACCATGCCGCGCGTGGCATCGCCTGGGGTGCGGTCGCTGCACTGGCGTTGGTCGCGGTTGGCATGCCATTCATCACGCAGTCACTGGCACGGGGGAGCGTTGAAGCGCGAATCGCGGCATTGCAGCCGCAGATTGCCCAGGTGGAGGCGCTGCGCCGCCGGATCGCTGCCGGATCCGCTGGTCAGGACGTGATTGCGGCCGAACGCGCGCGAATCGGCGACGCCTTGCAGGTGCTGGCCGCCGTCACGGAACTCATGCCGGACGATACTGTGCTGAGCGACCTGTCGCTGCGTCAGGGCAAGCTTGGCATCGGCGGACGATCACTCACTGCGGCACGATTGATTCCGGCAATGGCTGCCGACGCCACGATGCACAATCCGTCGTTCGCTGCACCGGTGACGCGAACCCCGGACGGCAAGGCGGATACCTTCGTGATCCGCGCAGAGCTGACTCCCTGACATGGATACGGCGCTTCCCGATGGCCTACGTGGTCGACTGCTCGCTCTGGCGTTGACCGTAGTCGTCATCGTCGTGGCGTGGCTCGCCTGCGTGCAGCCGCTGCTGGAGTGGCACGCCGCGCGGGCGGAGGCACTCGATCAACGCAGCCTGCTGCTGCAACGCATGACGGCGCTGGTCGCGACACTGCCGGAGCTGGAGCGCCAATCGTCCGGCGAACATGCGCCCACGGCTGCGTTGCTGGAGGGGGCATCCGATGCAATTGCCGGTGCGGCGTTGCAAAGCGCAGTGCAAGGCATGGCGACAACGGCGGGTGCCGAACTCAACAGCATGGAGATGCTGCCGGCCGAACAGCGCGGCGCCTACCACCGCATCGGTTTACGCGTGGCAACCGCAGCTCCCTGGCCGGTGCTGATCGATTTGCTCCGCCAGATCGAGCAGGGAATGCCACGCATGCTGATCGACGACGTGCAATTGCGCGCACCACCAGTTGAACTGCGCGCTGCCGCGTCACCGATCAGTGCGGCGTTCACCATCGTCGCTTTTCGCACTGCGGCGTCAGGCGCCAAGGAATGACGCGTCTCGCCGCACCGCTTGGGATCGCCATTGTGCTGGTCGCAATCATTGCGTGGGAGAACGCCGGCGCGCCGCGAACCGATGTGGCATCGCTGCATCCGCGAGCTACGGTGATGGCATCGCCCTCTCCGGTACTGGGCGAGGACAATGCCCATGACTGGATTACAACCGCGCTGGCGCGGCCGCTGTTCAGTCCTGATCGTCGGCCGGCAGCAGATACGATGGTATCCGCCGGGCCCGGCCTGCCAGGGCTGCCGCGTCTGACCGCCATCCTTGTCGGGCCGTTTGGCCGCAGCGCGATTTTCGCCGCTAACGGCCGCAAGCCCATCGTCGTGGCGGAGGGTGCCCGGATCGACGCCTACACAGTGAAATCGATCGAGGCTGCGCAGGTGCATATCGTCGGACCGGAAGGCACGCAGACGCTGCACCCGACATTCCAACAAGGCGCAGACGGAGCAGCAGGTGCAGCTGCATCACCGCAGCGCCCTGGCCGGGCTCCGTTGCCTCGATGATTGCTCCCATTACGCACGGCCCGTCACGGTGGGCGGCATTGCTCCTGTTCGTGCCGCTGGCTGCGTTGCCCGGCTGCCAGCGTCCCGAACAGCCGGCGATTACTCCATTGTCCGAACTGCCTGGCACGCCGACCGCCGCCCAGCCACGGATCAACGGCAATGTTGGTGCGCCGCAGGCAATACCACCGGCACAGATTGCCTACGGCACGCAAGGCGACGTTGTCTTGCCGACACAGGCGGGTGCACAGCAGCCGGGCGATATCTCGCTCGACTTCGCCGACACCGATATCCGCGAGGTGGCGACGCAGATCCTCGGCAACATCCTCAAGGTCAACTACACAATCGATGCATCGGTGCACGGCACCGCCACGCTGCGCACCGTCACACCGCTGTCTCGGTCGCAGCTGCTGCCGACCCTGCAGTCGCTGTTGGCGCAGAACGGCGCCGCTCTGGTGCAATCCGGCGGCCTGTATCGAGTCGTGCCAGCAGCACAGGCCTTGGCAGGCCTGGATGGCACGGTGCTGGTGCCGTTGCATTACGCTTCGGCTGAAGACCTCGCCAGGTTGCTGCAACCCTATGTTGGCAGCGGCGGCAAGATTGTCGCTGATCCCGGTCGCAATGCCTTGCTGATTGCCGGTGAGCCGCAGGCACGCGACAGCCTCCAAAGCCTGGTGCAGGCTTTCGATATCGATTTGCTGGCGCGGCAGTCCTATGCGCTGTTCCCGGTCACTGCCGGCGACGTGAAAGACTTCGCCAATGCGCTGCAGGATGCGTTCCGCGGCCAGAGCGGTGGTGCGCTGGCCGGCATGGTGCGCGTCGTGCCGATGTCGCGCGTCAATGCGGTGCTGGTGATCTCGCCGCAGCCGCGCTACATCGATGAGGCGCGCCGTGTGTATACACTGATCGACCGCGCGCGACAGCAGACGATACGCAGTTGGCATGTCCACTATCTGCAGAACAGCCATGCGGACGACATTGCCTATGTTCTGCAGCAGGCATTCACGCCGAACAACGTCACAGCGCAGCCCAGCACGACGCCGCAGGCTGGCATGCAACGCATCAGCAGTGCGGTGGCCGGACTCGGCGGTGCGTTCGGTCGCGCGGGCCAGGGCGGCGGCATCGGCGGCGCGGGGCAGGGCGGCGCGATGCAGGGCGGCTTTGGTGCGGGAGGAATAGGCGGAGGCATATCCGGCGTCCCGACGGGAACGCTTGCTGGCGGCGCTGGAATCAGCCCGGCGGTCGGCGCGCCAGGCCAATCGACCGCGCCGCAGGCGTCCGCCTCACCCGGCAATCCGCTGCTCGGCCCGCTGGAGTCCGGCAACACCGATCAAAATACGGACACGCTGCGCATCATACCGGACCACCAGAATAACGCCGTGCTGGTGTACGGCACGCAGCGCGAGACCGATACCATCGAGGCGATGCTGCGCAAGATCGACATCCTGCCCTTGCAGGTGCGCATCGACGCGGTGATCGCCGAGGTGACGCTCAACGACAACCTGCAATACGGCACGCAATTCTTCTTCAAGGCGGGCGGCATCAACAGCATCCTGAACAATGCGGAGCAAGCCCCGCCGCCTGCCTTCACGCCGGCACAGGCTGCACTGAACCTGAGTTTCCCGGGCTTCTTCATCGGCGGCCATGGGCTCGGCGGCGCGCCGTTCGCTATCAATGCGTTGCAGGCGGTTACCCAGGTGCACGTGCTGTCGTCGCCGCAGTTGATGGTATTGGACAACCAGCCGGCACGCCTGCAGGTCGGCAATGTGGTGCCTTATCTCAGCCAGACCGCGCAGAGCACCATCACGGCAAATGCGCCGATCGTGAATTCGATCAACTATCAACAGACCGGCGTGATTATGGAGGTGACACCGCGAGTGAACAGCGGCGGACTGGTGACGCTCGACGTGATGCAGGACGTCAGCGACGTGGCGACGACCATCTCCACACCGGGGATCAACTCGCCGACGTTCGACGACAGGAATGTCACCTCGCGCGTGGTGGTCCAGGATGGCCAGACCATCGGCCTGGCCGGGCTGATTCGCGACAATGTCAGCGTCGGCAACCAGGGCATTCCCTGGCTGAAGGACATACCGCTGCTTGGCTTCCTCGCCGGCACCCAGGGCAACACGCGCCAGCGCACCGAGCTGCTGATCCTGATCACGCCGCACGTCGTCCACGACGAACGCGACGCGCAGGCGCTGACCCAGGACCTGCGCGAACAACTGATCAACGCCGCGGCGGTGCCGGGCACGCTGAACGGATTGCGGCCGTCAGGTTCGCCTGATCCCGGCGCGCGGCTGCGCAATCAGGTGAAGCTGCAACCGCAATGAGCATTCCGTTGCTCACCTGCATGGCCGCAGCTGCCGCCTTCTATCATCTGCCGCCGCGCGTCCTGCCGTCGATCCAGGCGGTTGAGGGCGGCAACATCGGCATCGTCCATGTCAATCTCGACGGGTCACAGGACCTCGGCGTGATGCAGATCAACACGCGCTGGGTGGACAAGCTGGCGCAAGTGGCACGCATGACGCCCGACGATACACGGGTCCGGCTGGTCTACGACGGCTGTTTCAACATCGCGGCGGCCGGCGCGATCATGCGCATCTTCCTCAATGAGACGGGCGGCGACCTGATGCTCGCGGTCGGCTACTACCATTCGCACACGCCGACACTGAACCTGGAATATCAGGCCAAGGTACTGGCATCCGCCTCCGAGTTGTTCGGCCGCGTCAGACGAACCATGCCGCGGGTGAACTCGCAAAGCGCAAGAAATTGAACCCGGAGCCACAAATCGCGGGCGCGTTCGACAGCCGAGCCACGCACTTCAGCGTGAGTCATCACACGGTCAGCGATCTGTCACAGCAGGGTCAATCGTTGCAGTCATCATCGTCCCGCACTTCCAACAACAGATGGGCAGGATGCTACAATGACGAATTACCGACGTCGGCTGTTTGCTTGTACCTCGGCACTGGCGATACTGATCAATGGCGCGACGCCAGCAGCTTTCGCCGCGCCGCCTTTGGCGCAACATGATCTCGACACCGCGACGCCCATACAACACGTGATCGTGATCTATGGCGAGAATCGCAGTTTCGATCATTTGTTTGCCACCTACACCTCACCCAGCGGTGACAAGGTGATGAACCTGCTGTCCCAAGGCATCGTCAAATCGGAT
>DATAPW010000376.1:0-57110 GCA_036265005.1 Acetobacteraceae bacterium
ATCTCCGAACACCCAGTTCGAGCAGAGGACCGGCTTTGGTGGCTACAAGCAGGCCTGCTTCGACACGGTGACGTTCCGCATCGTGACCGAACCTCAGGCGCGTCTGGCCGGCCTCAAGACCGGTGAACTGCAAGGCGTGGAGGATCTGCCGACCAAGTCGCTCGCCGACCTGAAGGCCGACAAGAACATCACGCTGTTGCCGCTGAAGAACTGGTGGATCCAGATCACCTATCCCAACACCTCGGTCCCCCCGACCGACAACCTGATGTTCCGCAAGGCGGTGCAGACGGTACTGGACATGGATGAGATCATGGATGCCGCGTCGGACGGCAACTATGCATTGAACGTCGGCTTCCAGTATCCCAACCAGGCCGACTACAGCGATGCCGGCAAGGAGACCTACAACCTCCACAACGCCACACTCGCGAAGCAGTATCTGGCGCAGTCGGGCTACAAGGGCGAGCCGGTGGTGCTGCTCACCAACAAGGATTATCCGCCGATGTACAACTCGGCGCTCGTGATGCAGCAACAGCTCCAGGCGATCGGCATCAACGCACAGATGAAAGTGGTGGATTGGCCGACCTCGGTGCAGATGGCACTGAAGTCCGACACCGGCTGGAATTTCTTCTACACCGGCTGGGGCACGCAACCCGCCCTAGGTGCGCTTGCCACGATGAACTTCTTCGTCGAGCCCAACGCCACCTTCCGGCCGAAGGGCGAGCAGGACGATCCTGAGGTGATCAAACTGTGGAAGGACATGAACGGCCTGCCGACGCCGGAGGGTCGCCAGGACGCCTATGCGCAGCTGCAGAAATATGTACTCGGCCAGGTGTACTCGGTGCCATTCGGCTCGTTCACCAAGGTGCAGGGGACGCGGTCGAACGTGAAAGGCTTTGTGCCATTCCGCATCCCGCGCATGTCCAACGTGTGGTTCGAGCACTGAGCAGGAGGCATGAGCGGAATCATCATCCGGCGGCTGGGCAGTGCACTGCCCATCCTGCTTATCGTCAGCCTGATCACCTTTGCGATGATCCACCTGATACCGGGCGATCCCGCTGCGGCGATCGCCGGCCTGTCCGCGACCCCGGAACAGATCGCCAATATCCGCCATGACCTCGGCCTCGACCAGCCGCTGCTGACGCAACTGTGGCGGTGGTACGTCGGACTGCTGCACGGCAATCTCGGTCGATCGCTGCTGCTCGGCCAACCGGTGGTGCAGGCGACGATGCTGCGGCTGCCGGTGACGCTGGCGCTGTCCGCCTACGCCCTGGTGATCACGCTGCTGATCGGCCTGGTCAGTGGCGTCATCGCGGCGCTGCGGCAGAATTCCTGGGTTGACCAGGCAGCGATGATCTTCGCCATGATCGGCATCTCGCTGCCGAACTTCTACCTCGGCCTGTTGATGATCATCTTCTTCGCGGTCGATCTGCGCTGGCTGCCGACGGGCGGCTACATCGCATTCACCGACGATCCGCTGGGCTGGCTGGCGACGTCGACCATGCCGGCGGTGTCGCTGGCGCTGCTGCTGGCGGGGCTGCTCGCGCGCATCACGCGTTCCACCATGCTGGAGGTGCTGCGCCAGGACTATATCCGGACAGCGCGCGCCAAAGGCCTGCCGCGTCGGCTTGTGGTGGTGAAGCATGCGCTGTCGAATGCACTGATACCCATCACCACCGTGATCGGAATCATCGTGAGCCTGCTGATCTCCGGTTCGGTGGTGACCGAGACGCTGTTCTCCATTCCCGGAATTGGCCAGTTGCTGACGCAGGCTGTGCTGAACCGCGACTATCCGATGGTGCAGGGCGGCCTGTTCATCACCACGGCACTGCTGGTGCTGGTCAATATCGGGGTCGATGTCTGCTACGCGTTGCTGGACCCCAGGGTGCGCTACGATGGCGCCTGACACCACGATCGCGCTGCCTGCGGCGGACCTCGAGGACGCGGTTCCGGTTCGTCATCACCATCCGGCCTGGGCGACGGTGCGCCGGCTGCTGCACCATCGGCTGTTCGTCACCGGGCTGCTGCTGTTCATGATCATCGCCGTGGTGGCCGCGCTGGCGCCGTGGATCGCGCCGGTCGATCCCAACAAGCTGGCGATGCGCTACAAGTTCCTGCCGCCGTCGTGGGAGCACCTGTTCGGCACCGACAATTTCGGCCGCAGCCTGTGGTCGCGCGTGGTGTGGGGCGCGCAGTTGTCGATGATCATCGGTTTCTCGGTGGTGATGATCAATGCGGTGTTCGGCACATTGATCGGCGCTGCGGCGGGGTATTTCCGGCCGCTCGACAACGTGCTGATGCGGATCAACGACGCGCTGATGGCGTTTCCCGCCGTTCTGCTGGCGATCGGTGTCACGGCGGTGCTGGGGCCATCGGTGAACGACGTGATCATCGCGCTGGGCGTGGTGTATACGCCGCGCACCGCGCGCATCGTGCGGTCGTCCGTGATCGTGCTTCGCGAGATGGAGTATGTGCAGGCGGCGGTGGCGGCGGGGGCGGGGCATTGGCGTATCCTGCGCCGGCATATCCTGCCGAACGCAATGGCGCCGCTGATCGTGCAGCTTTCCTTCCTGTTCGCCTATGCGGTGCTCACCGAGGCGACATTGTCGTTCCTCGGTGTCGGCGCGGTGCCGCCGACACCGACCTGGGGGAACATCATGGCGGAGGGCCGCCAGTACATGATCGATGCGCCGTGGATCATTACGATCCCGGGTGCGGCTTTGATGATCACGGTGCTGGGGCTCAATCTGCTGGGCGATGGATTGCGCGACGTGCTGGATCCGCGGCTGAGGATCCAGCAGTAACGATGGCCGGCGCACGCATCAGCATCAATCTCCCCCTCCCCTTGCGGGAGTGGGCCAGGGCAACGGGACGACGGGCGGATCATTGTCCCCTCCGCCCAACCCCCTCCCGCAAGGGGAGGGTGAGGATTTAGATCAATGCCATTGCTCGAAGTCAGCAACCTCACCACCGCGTTCCAGACGTCGCGTGGTGAAATCACCGCCGTCGAAGATGTCAGCTTCAGCCTGAACGAGGGCGAGATTCTCGGCATCGTCGGCGAATCCGGCAGCGGCAAGAGCGTCACCGCGCTCACCATCATGGGACTGCTGCCGCAGCCGCCGGCGCGCGTGGCTGCGGGAGAAGTGCGCTTCGGCAGCGATGTGCTCACCAGACTGTCGGATACCCGCATGCAGCGCATCCGCGGACCGGGTATCGCCATGGTGTTCCAGGAACCGATGACCTCGCTCAACCCGGTGTTCACCATCGGCGAGCAGGTGATGGAAACGCTGCGCGCCCACGAAAGGCCGTCGCAGAAGGCGGTCTACGCCCGCGCGCTGGAGATGCTCGAAAAGGTCGGCATACCCTCGGCCGCACGACGCATGGGCGACTATCCGCACCAGCTCTCCGGCGGCCAGCGGCAGCGCGTGATGCTGGCCATCGCGCTCGCCTGCCGCCCGCGCCTGCTGATCGCCGATGAACCCACCACTGCGCTCGATGTCACCATCCAGGCGCAGATCCTCGACCTTATGATGGACCTGCGCGACGAGTTCGGCATGGCGATCATCGTCATCACCCACAACATGGGCGTGGTGGCGGAGACCGCTGACCGGGTCCTGGTGATGTATGCCGGCCGCATCGTCGAGGAGGCCCCGGTCGCCAGGCTGTTCGACAAACCGCTGCATCCTTACACCCGTGGCCTGCTGGAGTGCGTGCCTTCGCTGGACCAGGACCACGAACGCCTGGTGGCGATTCCCGGGACGCTGCCGGATCCCGCGCGCCGCCCCGCCGGCTGCCGCTACGTCTCGCGCTGTCGCTACGCCCTCCCAGCCTGCACCGCCGCCATCCCGCCGCTTGCCACCTACGACGCGGGCCACACCGCCGCCTGTATCCGCGTGCCGGAGCTGACGTGATGGCCCGGCCTGATTCCGTCATAGCCCGGGCTGGCACCCGGGCCGCCGCATGACCCCGCTGATCGAGGCCGCCGGCCTGACCAAGCATTTCGCCGTGCAGACCGGCGGTCTGCTGCGTCGCCACAGCATCCCGCTGCGCGCGGTGGACGATGTGGCGATCCGCGTGCAGACCGGCGAGACGCTCGGCCTGGTCGGTGAATCCGGCTGCGGCAAATCGACGCTTGGCCGGTTGCTGATCCGCCTGATCCCGCCCACCGCCGGCAACATCATCTTCGACGGCGCCGACATCACGCTGCTGAACCCGCGCGAACTGCGCGAGAAGCGGCGCTCGATGCAGATCATCTTCCAGGACCCGTACGGCGCGCTCAATCCGCGCATGTCGGTGGAAGACATCATCATGGAGCCGCTGCTGATCCACGGCGCTCGCGCCAACGCCGAAAGCCGCCGCCAGGTGGCCGCGATGCTGGAACTGGTCGGCCTGCCGGCGCGCGTGCGAGACCGCTTCCCTCATGAATTCTCCGGCGGCCAGCGCCAGCGGATCGGCATCGCCCGCGCCCTGGTGCTCCACCCGAAATTCGTGGTGTGCGACGAGCCGGTATCGGCGCTGGATGTGTCCGTGCAGGCACAAATCGTGAATCTGCTGCAGGACCTGCAAGGCGAGATGGGCCTGACCTACCTGTTCATCGCCCACGACCTCGGCGTGGTGAAGCACATTTCGAACCGGGTCGCCGTGATGTATCTCGGCAAGATCGTCGAGACCGCCGACAAGCGGACGCTCTACGCCAACCCCCTGCACCCCTACACCCAGGCGCTGATCGCCGCGGTTCCGGCGGCGCATCCGTCACAGCGGAGCCGGTCGCGGCGCGGGCGCGAACGGCTGGCGGGGGACATCCCCAGCGCGCTGCACCCGCCCTCCGGCTGTCGCTTCCATACCCGCTGCCCGCACGTCATGCCGGTCTGCCGCGAGCAGGAGCCGCGGGTCACCCAACCCGCGCCGGGGCATCAGGTTGCCTGCCATCTGATCGGCTGAACCGGCGGCGAAAGAAAATTTCCCCTGTTCGCTTCCGTTAACAGTTGTACCGCCTAGATTCGGTTTTGTGTGTCCCGGATGTCGCGGGGTCGCAACGGCCCTGGAGTCCTGCGGCAGTCGTGCCTTCCTGTCCCGTTCGCCAAAATGACGAGCAATGATGGAAAATTTTGCAGAGATCACGGCCTTGATCGCGGATCGTGCCACGCTGTTCCGGCATGGTCTCGTCGGGCTTCTGAAGGAGCACAGACCCGGCTGGTCATGTGCCGAAGCCAGCGTGCTCGACGAAGTACGGGCGCATCTGAGCGTCGAGCCGGTGGATCTGGTGTTGCTCGATCTGCAGTTCGCCGGGGCGCCCGCGGCCGTCGATTTGCGTCGGCTGCGCGAGCTTTTCCCCGCTCAGAAGATCATGGTGTTCGCCGACAGCGACGACCGCGCGACCATCCTCGACTGCCTCGCTGCGGGTGCGAATGGCTATATCCTCAAGTCCACCACGATGAATCAGTTGCTGCGGGCGATGGAAATCGTGCTGTCGGGCGGCGTCTTCGCTCCCGCCGCACTGACCGGGGTGCCGCAGCCGGTCAACGTCGTTCGCGAACCCGAGGCCAGCCCGTTGCTGGCGCATCTGACCGATCGCCAGATCGAGGTGTTCCGCCTGTTGTCCGAAGGCTGCGCCACCAAGACGATTGCTCGGCGGCTGGGGCTGGCGGTCGGCACGGTCAAAGTGCATCTCGCCGCGATCTATCGGGTGCTCGGCGCGCATAATCGGGTCGAGGCTTTGGCGAAGGCGCGCGATGGCGTCGCGCATCCCGCGCTGATGGTTGCCCGGCAGGGGGCGCCCGCCGAGTTGTGCAACTGAGCAACGGGCTCTGCACGCGAAATATCGCGCGCTCGACGTCAACTCTGATTGGGGAAGCAGGCCTGCGCTGTCAGCGCCTCGCCACCTGACAGCATTGTCAGCAGACCAGGCACCGCCGTGGTGAACGTGTAGCTGATCGAAACCTGCGATACGGTCTGCGACAGCCCCGAGCAGGCGCCGGTGGTCGCGTTGGCGGTGAGGGTCAGGTTGCTCGAGGTCAGCGTGATGCCCCAGCCGCTCGCGACGCTCTCGATATAACTGATTGTATTGGTCGGCGGCGTCGAGGCTGCATCGGAACAGGACGTTGCCAGCACGCCCATGCAGCGCGCCCCCTGGGTCGCCGTCATCTGCAGCGCCTCGCGGGTCCAGATCAGTCGGCCGAATTCGATTGTGCCGAGAGCGAGCATCATGAGCGGCAGCGCGATCAAGCCGAATTCGACCGCATGCCCCGCCCTGCGGTCCGCGAATAGTGCCCGGAATGATCTGCGCGTCATTGTGCCTGGACCAGAGCACCCGCAGTGATTGCGCCATTCGACACGAAGCCGTAGCTGGCAAAGAACGGCGTATAATTGAAGCTGGCGGTGATGGCGACGAACTTGCCGGCGGTGCCGCCGCCGGTGCAGGCACTGCCGCAGGTCACGGCGCTTCCCCAGGTCCAGCTGGAAGGAGAACCCGTCGGACAATAGCACTGCGACGGAGTGGACGCAGTCCCGCCAGGCGTCGCGGTACCCGCGACCACGGTGACGTTCTTGCCGTTATTGACCACCACTGTGGCGTCGGCCGTTGCACCGGTGCTTCCGGTGACGATGGTCGCGATGTTGCTGGCCAGCGTTGCTTCGTTCGACGTGCCGATCTTGCTGATATTGGCTGCCAGCAACGCGTAATTTTCCCCGGCTGCGATCGTGGCTTCCAGGCGCATCCGAACCAGCAGGGCAGTACCGACATCGACGACGCCGGCAAAGGCCATGATGAACGTCGGTGCGATCAGGGCGAACTCCAGTGCCGCCACGGCGGATCGCTGCCGCCCGGCCAGAAGATGCCTGATCGATCGGAAAACCTCTCGCATACGTCGAACCAAGCCTTCGCCTATTGCACCAGCCTATTGCACCAGGACGATGGTCGTGCCGGTGGTGCCGTCACCGAGGCCGGTACAGGTGGATGCCAGCGCGGTCCCGCCGCTCAGGGTGATCTGCGATCCGATGAGTTCGAGACATTGGCCGGTGCCATTGCCGACATTGGCAGCGCCACTCAGCGTCACCGGTCCGTACGGCAGATAGAATACCCCGGAAAGGCTGGTGCCGCTGCTGCCTTCGGCGAAGGTTGCGCCGGCCGTGTTGGTCGATGTGGTCGGGCCCATCACCACCAGGCCAGTCAAGCTTCCCGAGGTCGGCGCTGTGAGGTTGACGTGGCCGTAACCGGAAGCCACGCAGAACGCGGCGCCCGAGCAACTGCCCGAGCTTGGCGTGGAACTTGCGGCAATTCCGAACGTGACGCCGCTGCCGGTCATACCCAGGCTGCCACTGGTGCCGTTAACCTGGCAGGTGACATCGCCGCCGCCACCGACGCCGGCTGCGACATAACCGGTCACGCTATAGGTGCCCGCCCCGAAATAGGCGCCGCCCGCAGTCGCGATGGAGCCATTTATGTCGTGGTCGGTCGCGGCGCTGACAACCAGGCAGCTGCCGCCTGCGCTGGTGAGATTGCCGGCCATTTTGAAGACATCACCGGTGCCGGTCGCATCGGCGAATGTCGTCTTGGCACCGCCGGACACGACCAGGCTGTTGCCGTCGCCGGCCTTGCCGATGTTGAAGCTGTTTGAGGTCGGACTGGTCAGGCCCACGGCTGTCGTGCCGAGCGTCAATATCGAGTTGCCGGCGCTGTATATGCCACCAGCCATGACAAATGTGCTGGATCCGAGGAAGGAGAGAGACGTTCCGCTGTTGCAGATGCTGTAGCCGGTCGCGCTGTTGCAGGTGCTGGCCAGCTTGCCGATGTTGAACGTGCCCGCCTTGAAGCTCATCGTCATGCCGCCGCCGACGATGATGCCGCCCGAGATGTTGTAGGTTCCGGGACCAAAGTTGATGGCGGTGCCACTGCTGCCATCAATGTTGCCGTTGAAGTTGTAGACGGCCGAGGTGGAGCCGCTCACGTTGAAGTTGACCGTGAGGCCACCGTGCAGCGTGACGGTATTGAAATTGAACGGGCCATTGCCGGAGCAGGTACCCGTCCAAGTGCTACCCGAAAGGTTGAACTGGCAGCCACCTTGGCTGAATGACGCCGGACTGTTGTTGAATGCGAGATTCGTGGCAGACGGCGGGCTCGGCGCACTCGGTGAGGTCAATAGCGCGACACTGGTGAGATGCGAGGCCTCGCCCGTGATGGTCGTGTTGGTGTTGAGTCTGTCCGAGGTCGCTTTCTTTGAGATGGCAAGAGTGCCGCCGGAGGGTGCGTGGATGTTGGCAATTGTGGTCGAACTCGGCGCCGTGGACGAGTTATAGGTCACAATCGGCGAGGTGATGCTGGTGCCGTTCGGCGCCGCCACCGATGCATTCGAGGAGACCGCGCAGCTGCTGGCCGTGACCGCTGTGCTGCCGCTGAGTGTCACGCCGGTCCCGCTGCCATTCAGAGCGATGATGCATGCCCAGCCGTTGGGCTTCAGCTCCGCCAAGGCAGTCGAAGTGACGGAGATCTGGCTTGATGTGCCCAGGATCTGCGACAGTCCCAATGGCGCACTGGAGGTAACCGTCACCTGGACGGCCTGATTGCCGTCATTGGTCGGCGACGTCACCAGCGAGCCCACCGCTGCACTGCTCAGAATGCCGTTGAGCGTGGCGATTCTTGAAACGGCAGCGTTGAGCGCGTCGGTCGAGGCATTCGAGCTGTAGGCCATCGCACCGCTGAATGCGGCGGCATCCGCGATCCGCTGCGTCTTGGACCGCACCATCAGCGCATTGCCATACTCGGTCGCCAGCCCGGCCATTCCGATCAGGGCAGGAAGCATTGTGGCCGCGAGAACGGTGATGCCACCGCGGCGATCACGCCAGAATTTGGCTGCCATGTGTGGTCACTCCGACTAGGGTGTTGGTGATGGATGGCGATCGCACGATGTCATCGCAGGATCTCGTAAAGCGTCGTGCCGGACTGTCGATCCTCGTCCAGCCGGTGCAGCCATGGTGGCACTTCGCCGCGATTCAGCTGGTCCAGCAGAGTGTCCGGCGGCAGGTCGGCGACCAGCAGCGATCGCGCCGGCGAACGACAGAACAGCACGAGCGAAGCGCCGGTCTGGCGTATTGCGTCGGGCTCGATGGTGCCGGGTGCGCTGCGCCAGGCTGCGCGCAGCCGCATGAACGACGCGACATTGCGGTGATACAGCGAACCGACGGTCAGCACATGCGTGCGATACAGCAACTCCGGGGTATCGCCCGGGTCGGCCAGCACCACCTGGCCCGCATGCTCCGCCAGCAGCGCAGCGCTTCCGGACAGGGCACAGGTAGGAGTGGCCTCGCTTGTGGCGGCAGCGGCGGACGACCAGAGCCGCAGGCCTTCGGCGCGCGGCAGCAGCACGAATGCCGCCATCAGTGCGACGCGAGCGGTCGCCTGGACGGCTTCCGTCCGATCGCTGAGCCAGATGGAGCAACGCGAGATCAGCATCGGCAACATCACCGAGGCTGCCGCGGCAGTATAGGCAGCGAAGCGGACATGCATCCCGCCGAGTACCACGAGGATACAGCCACAGATCGCCGCATAGCCAAGCAGCAGCGAACGCCGGGTCGCACTGAGCCATGCCAGCAGCAGCGCAGCGGCCACACCGGTCAGCAGGAATTCAACCGCTTCTCCCGCACCGTGAACCGGCATCATCTCGCTGATGCCGTCGAGGAATGCGTGCGTCTCCGCGGCACTCATCAGCCCATCAGGTCCGCGAACCACCGTGGGGAACAGGCCAATCCATACACCGAGATAGATCGCCGGCACGGCCAGCCAGGCGGCAATCCGCGACCAGCGGCGCAATGCCAGCCGATCGATTTCCACGCCCGCGCAGCCCGTCATGCAGATGGCGAAGGCCAGGAGCAGATAGACTTTGGAAATCCGGTCGATCTCGGCGGCGGCATACCCAGCGTACGGTGGATCGACCGCCAGAGCACCAGCCACCACCAACAGGACTGCGACGCCGGTCGCACGGATCATGCGGGCGATATCGCGCCCTTGCGGTGCCGCCAGCCACGCCAGCCACAGCCCGCCGAACGCCATCAGCGAGAACGGCATGGTCTCCGGTGACAGCCAGATGCCGAAGCCGGCCCATGCGCCCAGCGCGGCGCCCGCCCGTGGCGTCGCCATGCCCAGTGCGCCGCGCAGCGCATGACCGGCGGTCATCACCGCTACCAGGACCAGCAGCACGTGATGATGGGCGACACCTGGCAGTCCGTAGGACACGATCGATGGCGACAACGCCGCCGCCGCCGGCGCCAGCCATAGCCAGCGGCGCTCGGCGAGGGGCGCCGCGGTCCACGCCAGCGCAAGGCCAAGCGCGCCCATGCTGAGCGGACCGAAAACGACGGCTGATGCGTGCAGCGCAGCGTGCCAATCCAGCACCAGGCGCAGCGGCAGCGCGATCAGGCAGAGCAGGAAGTCGACCAGGTGCGACCAGTGCAGCAGCGTGCCCGCGCCGGACCCGTCGCGCGCAACGAAATAGCCGATTTCGTGCTGCTGCAGCGCCGCTTCCAGTCGTACCAGCCGCATATAGCTGTCCGGATTCAGCAGGCCGCCGGCGATCACCTCCGGCAATTTCCCAAGGCCGGTGGCGCCGGCGATCAGCATCGGCAGCAGGGCGTAGAGCAGCCCCTCCTGCGTGCCGATCGGCAACGGTCTTTGGCCCTGAACTGCGTCGCGTGTCATCCGCCAACATCCAGTAGGTCATACGCGGCGACGGCCATTCGCTGCCAAGCCGTGTCGCTTTCGAACGCAAACATAAAGCCACGTATCGAGGGATTTTCCGATCCGCCTGGTTGCCTATGCCATTCGGATTAGGCCGGCTAAGCCCGATGGACAGGTCTTTCGGCGGAATTTACCTGCGCATTCGTTTCAATACATATGCCGCACAAGCCCACCGGGAAGGACCACTTCGATGTTGGTTTTGCGCGTCGGTCACACGACTTTCTGCCGCGGCGGCAATGATCTCGTGCTGCGCCAGCATGGCATCAGAAGCGAACAGGCGGCATCCGGGCGCGAGGCGCTCGAGTTCCTCCGGCTATACGACTACGACCTCGTCCTGATGGACCTGCAACTGCCGGATGTTCCCGCCTACGAGGTGGTGCGCATGATGCGGGCGGCATCGCTGAAGATGCCGGTCGTCATCCTGTCGGATACCGCGACGGTGCAGGCCAAGGTCAAGGCGCTCGACCAGGGCGCGGACGACTTCCTGATCACCCCGTGCGACGCCGAGGAGATCATGGCGCGGATCCGTGCCGTGGTCCGTCGCAGCCAGGGCCACACCAATTCCACGCTCGCGCTCGGACCGGTCGAGCTGCTGCTGGATCGTCGCGATGTGCGCGTGCACGGTCAGTCGCTGCATCTGTCGCGGCGGGAATACGCCGTGCTCGAATTGCTGTTCCTCAAGCAGGGCGTGATCCTCAACAAGGGCGCATTCCTGACGCACCTCTATTGCGGCATGGACGAGCCCGAGATGAAGACGATCGACGTGATCATCTGCCGGCTTCGCAAGAAGCTGGCGATCGCCGGCGTGCCCTCGCTGATCGATACGGTTTGGGGCTGTGGCTACATCCTGCGGGATCCGTCGCTTGACAGCGTGCGCGTCAACGACCCGCAGTCGGAGGCCCAGACTGGCATGGCGAACTGGGCAGCCCGTGCTGCTGTCGCCGCCTGATCGACCCGGCTACCGCCATGGCAGGCGCCGCGCTTCGGCGCGGTCCTGCATTGGCCTGCTGGGTCTTCTCGTCCTTGGCGTCCCGGCGCGCGGCCAGACCGTGCCGCAGGGCGCGCCCATCCCGGCTTCGGCGTGTGAACAGGCAGGGCGCGACGCGGAACGGCAATATGCCCTGCCGGTCGGCCTGCTTGCAGCCATCGGCCGGGTGGAGAGCGGACGCTGGGATGCCTCACTGGGGCGCGTGGTCCCGACGCCCTGGGCCATCGACGCCGGCGGCCAGCCGTACATGCCCGACAGCAAGCAATCCGCCCTGCAACAAATCCGCGCACTGCAGACCGGCGGTATCCGCAACATCGATGTCGGGTGCTTTCAGATCAACCTGCTGAACCATCCTTCAGCGTTTACGGATCTGGATCAGGCGTTCGACCCCGTGGCCAATGCGCAATATGCGGCACGGTTCCTCACCTTGCTGCGGGCCCGTCTTGGGACATGGGAGGACGCGGTCGCCGCCTACCACTCTGCGACACCGTCCCGCGGCATTCCCTACCGCCAACTGGTGTTCGCCAACTGGTCGGCGCCAGAGGGCTGGGACCGGCTTCGATCGACCCCGCCGACGTTGCCGCAGGCCAGCAATCCTGCGTCGCCGGTCTCGGTGTTTTCCTTTGGCGGGACCGAGATCCGCGTGTGGACGCCAAGCCAGATCGGCACGGCAGCCGGGATGATATCGATTGGCGCAGCGAAATCCGAGGCGCCGCTGCCGCGCGTGATCACCGCACGGGAATGACGCCTCGCAGCCTGTCCGGCAGCGTGTCCGCGATCCGCGATGCACAATGGATGACGCCGGCCAGGGCTCGCGCGTATTGCAGGATCCTGTTGGCGATTACCACGCTCGGGATCATTGCAAGGATTGCCCTGTCGCGCGGCGGCATCGACCTTTACGGCAAGCCGATCGGCTCGGATTTCATCTCGTTCTGGACAGCCTCGCAGATCGCGTTGTCCGGCGCGCCCGCCGACGTGTACGACGTCAGCACGCACTGGGCGGCACAACGCGCGCTGTTCGACGGCGCCCCACTCAATTACACCGCATTCTTCTATCCGCCGGTGTTCTTGCTGGTCTGCCTGCCGCTGGCCGTGCTGCCGTACGCGTGGTCGCTGGCATGTTGGCTGGGAGCCACCGGCTGCTTCTATTGGAGAGCCATGCGGGACCTTGCGGGGCAGCCGACCATGGCGCTGCCGATCCTGGCGTTTCCCGCTGTGTACTGGAATGCCATGTACGGTCAGAATGGTTTTCTGACAGCGGCATTGTTCGGCAACGCCGTGCTGGCGCTGGAGACCCGGCCGATCGCCGCCGGCATTTGCTTTGGCTGTCTCGCCTATAAGCCGCATCTGGCGGTCATGGTCCCCTTGGGACTGATGGCCGGGCGTCAATGGAAGACACTGTTGGTGACCGCGACAACCGCAGTCGCCCTGTGCGCCGTGTCCTACATGGTCTTCGGGGCGGCAACCTGGCAGGCCTTCCTGTCCGAGACGTCGCTGGCGAAGCTGACCCTCGAACAGAACCTGGTCGGCAACGAAAAGATGCAAAGCATATTTGCGGCCGTGCGATTGCTCGGCGGCAGCATGAGCGCGGCGTATGCTCTGCATACGACGGTTGCGTTGATTGTTGCCTCGGCGCTGATCTACCTGTGCAGATCCTTGCCCATCGGGCACGGCGTTGGCGCCGCCATGGCCACGGCAACGCTGTTGGCGAGCCCCTTCCTGCTGGGTTACGATCTGCTGCTGCTTGCCATCCCGATGGTCTGGATTGTCCGGGAGGCCGCTCGGACAGGTTATCTGCCATGGGAAAAGCCAATGCTCGCCATGGCTTTCCTGTTGCCACTGCTGTCCACCACGTTCGCCGACCGGCTGCATGTGCCACTGGCACCGCCGGTGATCATGCTGCTCTTCGTCGCTGTGTTCCGCCGCGCGATCAGGGCAAACCGGGTTTCGTCGGTCCAGCAACCTGCGGCGTGGCTGACCCGGACCGAGGCGGCTTGAGCGGGTCGAGACCTCTACGCAGGCTCCAGTGGTGTCAGCAATCCGCCGCCAGCAGCGTGGCCCATTCCAGCCAGGGAGCGAGCCCAAAGATCGGCAAGGTCAGCAACGCGGCGATTGCCCCGGTAGCGACGGCGCTCATTGCGCCCTGTAGCCAAGGAGGCCGAGTACTGCGCCACCCAGGAAGGGTCTGCGCTCGAGCAGCCTGCAGCCGCCGACCGGCAAAGCACCTGTCATGAAGGCATTCTGGCCGGCGAATACGTTGATCGACGCGGCCGGGCACAACAACAGCGAGAATATTGAAGTCCATTGTTCGACTTTTTTCTTCGTGGAGCGCCAAAGCGAACCGGCAAGGCCGGCGAAGGTTACAATCTGGAAGGCAGCTTAGGACACGCCGAAGGGCACGCAGGCGAACGGCAGCAGAACCAGCAGGAAGGTTGGCGGATAAAGCCACGGATGGAACGGGAGCGGGGCCGATAGCCATGGGGCGAAAGTCGCGTTCAGGTAATCGGTGAACTGAAAACTGTCGTAGACGATCGCCGTATGATCCCCGATAAATGCATTGATTGCGCCGTAATATACCATCGTCGGTGCCCGGTGCATTGTGACTGGGACCAAACAAAGTAATATGATGGAACGACAGCAAGAACTGAGCCCAGCCGTAGATACCTGCCGCGCCCCGTATGACCAAGAGTGGCCGCATCGCAGCGAAAGATAGCGATACGCGATTGCTGCGGCAATGTGCAGAATTCGTGGGGGTAGTTGCCGCCGAGCGTCATTTTAGCGTCAAATCGATGCTCCGCAGTGAGGGCCGATCGGCGTTTCCCGACTGTTTCGCATTCATCCGGCCAATCAGACCGCTCGGCATTTCCCCCAAAACGAAATGGATGAAACCGTTTTATAACTGTCGTTGTGCTTTATTTGCGCTCGCAGGCTTCCGGAACGTGTGAGCGACGATCGGCACACAGGTCTCGGGACGCAGCATCCTATCCACCGGGACTGAGGGAGCACCCATCGATGATCGAATACATGAAGACCTGGATTGAGCTGAAAACCGACCGCCGTGCCGTCACCGCGCTGGAATATGCCCTGATCGCGGGCGTGATCGTGGCAACGGTGCTCGTTGGCTTCAATGTGCTGGCCAGCGACATGTCGAACAAGTTCAGCAACATCGGCGGCAGCCTCTGATCGCCTGAACAGGGCAATCCGCAGGTTGGCCCAGCGCGGCGGCAGCACCTGCCGCCGCGCTGGTCGCTTGTCCGGAGTCCAACGGTTTTCACCGGGGAACGATTGCGATGCTGCTTGGCTGGTCATCGCTGCTGTCATCCGGCCTGGTGCTTGCCAGCATAGCCATCCTGCTGGCTGCCGCGCTGCACGACATCGTCGCGCGGACCGTACCAAACTGGATGGCCGCGACGCTCGCGGCACTCGGCCTCGTGCTGCAGGTCCTGCATGGCCACCCGCTCACCGGTCTGGCCGCGGGGCTCGCCGTATTCATGGTCGCTGCATTCTGCTGGCGCCGCGGCTGGCTCGGCGGAGGTGACGTGAAGCTGCTTGGCGCCGCCGCGATCGCTGTGCCGCCAGGCGACGTCGTCAACTTCATCGTTGCCGTCACCTTGACCGGCGCCGCACTCGCCCTGGCCTACCTCGCGGCTGGCCGCATCACCGCAGCACCCAAGGCGCAACGCCCCGCACGGCTCGCGGCTCGTGCGGTTCGCGTTGAACGCTGGCGGATCAGGCGCGGCGGCCCTTTGCCTTACGCCTGTGCGATCGCTGCCGGCTTCCTGTTCATCATCTTGTAGGCGGAGCATTCGATGATCCTGCGCATCACGTTCTTCGCCCTGATGGCCCTGGGCCTTGTGGGCTTCGGCACGGTCGCATGGATCTCCACGCGACCGCCGCCGCCGCCGGCGGTCGCGGCCGCTCCGCCCGCGCCAACAAAGACCACGGTGCTGGCTGCGGCCCGTCCCACCCGCGCCGGCATGCTGCTCAAGCCCGAGGATGTCGCGTCAAAGGAAATTCCGATCAGTGAGATGCGTCCGGACCTGAGCCCCGATACGCCGGAGGCGCGTCGCGCACTGTCGGGTGCCATGGTGCGGCGCAGCCTGAGCGTGGGCGAGCCGGTTCGCGCCGGCGACGTGATGCGTCCTGGCGACCACGGCTTCCTGGCAGCCGTCCTCGGACCGGGCATGCGTGCGGTTACTGTCGGGGTCGATGCAATCACCGGTTCGGCCGGCTTGATCTGGCCGGGCGACCGGGTGGACCTGATCCTTACCCAGACGATTGCCGAGTCCACGACGCCGATCGGTCGTCGCGTTGCGGCCGAAACCGTGCTGTCGGATGTGCGCGTCATCGCGATCGATCAGCAGCTCGTGCAAGGCATGGAGGCCAACGCATCAGACGCCCAGGCACGCACTGTCACGTTCGAGGTGACGCAGGAACAGGCAGAGCGCGTCTCGGTCGCGGTACGGCTTGGCCGTCTGTCGCTGGCCGTGCGGTCCGCCGAAACGCCGCCGCCTGGCACGCAGCTCGCGGCCGCGCCGAACACGACATGGGCGGTCGATGTCTCACCGGCACTCGGGGCAGACGCCCCGGCACCGACCCAGAACACCCTCAAAGTGTACCAGGGCGGCGCTGACGCAAAGGAGTTCAAGTTCTGATGAAGATCCTGCGCGAAATCACTCTTGCCACGCTGCTGATCGGGATTCCGGCGGCGGCCCTTGGGCAGAACCCGGCGATCCGTGCGGTCGCCGCGGCCACCACCATCGGCGATCATTCGAACCTGTTGCTGGAATCCGGTACCGGCAGAGTACTGACATTGCCCGCGCCGGCGGCCAACGTGTTCGTGGCCGACCCGAAGATCGCCGAAGTGCGGCCTGCGAGTGCTGCCAGCCTGTTCGTGTTCGGTGTATCCGCCGGACGGACCACGGTCGCGGCGCTCGACAACGCGGGCCACACCATCGCGCAGTACGATGTCACCGTGCAGCCTTCGGCGTTTGGTTCCAGCCAGACCCAGGCAATGATCGCGCGTCTGGTGCCGGGCAGTCACGTACAGGTACAGGCGCAATCCAAGACCCTGCTGCTGACCGGAATGGTCGGCAGCGCGGCCGATGCAGCCCAGGCAGTCACCATCGCCAAGGGCTTTGCGAGTGATGGCCAGGGTGTCGAAAGTCAGATCAGTGTGGCCTCGCCGATCCAGGTAACGCTGCGCGTGCGGATCGCCGAGATTTCCCGCGAAGTGGTGCGCAACCTTGGTGTCAACTGGCAGTCGCTCGCCACCATCGGCAGTATCGGTTTTCTGCCGGCACTCACCTTGAACGCCAACGCCAATGCTATTTCGTGCGTCGCATCCGGGGCGTCCGCCGGTGGCAAGACGCTCTGCCCCGGCGCCAACTTCAACGGCGTGATCGACGCGCTGGCATCCGACAATCTGGCGCGTGTCCTTGCCGAGCCGAACCTGACTGTGATGAGCGGCCAGCCGGCGAGCTTCCTGGTTGGCGGCCAGTATCCGATCCCCGTCGCCCAGCAGAACAATGCCATCACCGTGGACTACAAGAACTATGGTGTGTCGCTGTCGTTTCTGCCGACGGTGTTCAGCGACGGCCGCATCAACCTGCACGTGGCGCCTGAGGTCAGCAAGCTCAGCAACCAGAATGCCGTGCAGGTGTCGGCCGGCGTCTCCAACCTTGTCGTCCCGTCGCTGACGGTCAGCCGCGCAGAAACCACGGTCGAACTGGGCAGCGGACAGAGCTTCGCGATCGCCGGCCTGCTGCAGACCGACCATACGCAGGGCAACACCGGCCTCCCCGGCCTGGGCGATATTCCGGGGCTCGGCGCGCTGTTCCGCGACAACTCGTTCGACAACAAGGAGACCGAGCTGGTCATCATCGTGACGCCGTACATCGTGCGTCCGGTGAGCGACCCGTCCGGGCTGCATCTGCCGACCGACGGCTACACCATGCCGCGGGAAATCGACCGCCTGCTGTTCATGCGTCAGGAGGGTCACGGTCAGCCTGCGGTGCCGGTGCGTATCCCGGGCAGCGCCGGCTTCGTCGTGCAATAGGTAGGAGGAGCGGCATGCAACCACGTCACATCGTACGCATCGCGCTGATCGCCGCGGTTCTGCTGCTCGCGGCCTGCCAGGAGATGGACCCGTACACTCGAACCGACATGTGGCAGCCTAGCGGATCCAACGCGGGCAACATTTCGGCCATGGTCGCCGATCCGCACGACCTGATCCGCGGCCGTGGCGTCGATCATGTGGACAGCAAGGCATCCAACATCGCCGTCGGCCACATCTGGAGCGATCAGCCGAAGGGGCTGCTCGATCCGGGCGGCGGCGGCGGATCGGGTGGCGGCTCCGGCGGCGGCTCCGGCGGTGGCTCCGGGGGTGGTTCGGGCGGCGGCTCCAGCAGCGGCGGTGGCGGCGGCAGCTCCGGCGGCGGCGCGTCGGGGAGCAACTAGGATGCCGGATGATGGAGTCCGCAGTGTTGGCCATGCGACCGGCGAAGCGAACGCCGATCAGACATCGGCGCGCCACGACCGCCCGGCATTGACAGCGTTCATCACCGACGCCCGCTCGGAAGAGGCTTTGCGTGATGGACTGGCGGATTTCGTCTCCGACGATATCGATGTCCGCCGCGGCGGCGTGCGCGCCGCCATTACTGCAATGCAGAAGCAGGCCACGCCGAAGGTGCTGGTGGTCGATGTCAGTGGCGAGGACCAGCCGCTGACCGCGCTTGGCGATCTGTCGAATGTCGTCGAACCCGATGTGTGCGTGCTGGTGGTCGGCGAAGCCAACCACGTCGATTTCTACCGTGAGGTCACGCGCGGTCTGGGCGCGGCGGATTATCTGCCGAAGCCGCTGACGCGCGACAAGGTCTCGCGGCATTTCGGCGCCTTCGTCATGGGCCAGGTGCCGGCTTCCGAGGGCATGCTCGGCGGCCGCGCCATTTCGATCACCGGCGTGCGCGGCGGCGTCGGCGCGACGACGCTCGCGGTCAACCTGTCCTGGCATTTCGGCGTGTCGATGCGTCGGCATTCGGTGCTGTTGGACCCCGACCTGTATCTCGGCATGGCGGCGTTCCTGCTGAACATCCAGCCCGGTCCAGGCCTTCGCATGGCGCTCGAGGCACCGGAACGGATCGACGCATTGCTGGCGGAACGGGCCGCCCAACCCGTCGCTGACCGCCTGCACGTGTTGGCAGGCGAGGAGAAGCTGGCACTGGAGCCGAACCATGCTCCCGGCGCTGCGGCGCGCCTGCTCGAGGCACTGCGACGGCGCTACAATTTCATTATCGCGGATGTGCCGTTCGCCCCGGTTCCGGTGTACCGCGATCTGCTCGATCTGGTGGACCAGCGTGTTCTGGTCATGGAACCGACCTTGGCCGCGGTGCGCGACACGCTGCGGCTGCTCGCGCTGCCAATTGGCGCACGTCAATCGCAACGCGCCGTGGTGGTGCTGAACCGGGTCGGCATTCCCGGCGGCCTCACCAGGCGCCAGGTGGAAGATGCATTGAAGATGAAAGTGGACGTTGCGATACCGGACCTGCCGCGGCAACTCGGCAGCGCGGCCACGCTCGGTGAGCCGGCCATGGCAAGCAGCAGCAGCTTCCGCGCCGGCATCCTGGAATTGACCCGTCAGGTCGCCGGGTTGCGGTTGCTCGACGCGGCATCCGACTCGCCCGGCGCCGCTGCGGCGAGCAAGCGGTCGCGCTGGCGTATGCCGGGTCGCCGCTCATGAACCTGACCTACACACCAAGCTTCGGCCGCCGCAGTCCGGGTCAGCCCGCGCAACTCGAGACGCCGCCGCGACCTGCCAGGCCCGGGCCACCGCCACCGGCCGAAGCGGCACCGCCGTCGTCAGGGCTGCCGGCCGAGGCAATTGCCGAACTGCGCGCCGTGTGCCTGGCCCGGCTGGAACCGACCGCGGTCGCCAACATGGCACCCGAACGCCTCGCCAGCGATGTCGAGCGGCTGATCTCCGAGATTGCCACCGAGCGGCGCATTCAGCTCAACGGCCGTGAACAGCGCGCGTTGGCCGGCGAGTTGGTGAATGACATCCTCGGCCTCGGCCCGCTGGAGAAGCTGCTCGAGGATCAGACGATCTCCGACATCATGGTGAACGGTCCCGAACGGACCTTTGTCGAACGCGGCGGCAAGGTCGTGATGGCCAATATCCGCTTCCGCGATACCGCGCACCTGGCCAATATCTGCCAACGCATTGCCGCCGCCGTCGGCCGGCGCGTCGATGAATCAAGCCCGATGGTGGATGCGCGATTGAAGGACGGCTCGCGCGTCAACATCGTGTTCCCGCCGCTGGCGCTGGACGGTCCCTATGTCTCGATCCGCAAGTTCGGCCGCAAGGGCATCGATTTCGCCAAGCTCATCGAATACAAGGCACTGACCCTGGCGGTCGCGCGCGTGCTCGAGATTGCCTCGCAGGCACGGTTGAACGTGATCATCTCGGGCGGCACCGGGTCCGGCAAGACGACGCTGATGAACGCGATGTCGCGCCTGATCGATCATGGCGAACGCATCGTCACGATCGAGGACGCGGCGGAACTGCAATTGCAGCAGCCACACGTGGTGCGGCTGGAGACGCGTCCGGCAAGCCTCGAAGGCCGCGGCGAAATCACCCAGCGGGACCTGGTGCGCAAGGCCCTGCGTATGCGACCCGACCGGGTGATCATCGGCGAGGTGCGCAGCGGCGAAGCATTCGACATGCTGCAGGCGATGAACACCGGCCATGACGGCTCGATGTCCACCATCCACGCCAACACCACGCGCGACGCGCTGATCCGCATCGAGAACATGGTGCAGATGGGCAATATGGGCCTGCCCTCGAAGGCCATCCGTCAGCAGATCGTCGGCGCCATCGACCTGATCGTGCAGGTCGAGCGGCAGCGCGACGGCGGCCGCCGCATCACCCAGGTGACCGAGGTGTGCGGCATGGAAGGTGAGGTCATCACCATGAACGACATCTTCCAGTTCGAGATGTTGGGCGAAGGCACCGACGGCAAGCTGTTCGGCCGCTACAAGGTCAGCAAGGTGCCGCCGTCCTTCCTGCGCCGCCTGGCGTATTTCGGGCTCGACAAGCAATGGAAGGCCGCGCTGGAAGAAGTCGAGACGTGATGTCGCTCAAGGGCGGCAAACGCCCCCTCCCCAGTTTTCGCACGCTTCGCGGCAGAGCGCGCATCGAGGCCGAGCTTGCTCGACTGCGAAGCGGGGAGCGGTTGCGAAGAGGGCTGACGATATGACGGGCAACCTGCAGTGGTTCCTGCTGATCATGTCCTGCGTCTCGCTGGCAGGGCTCGGACTCAGCGGTTTCCTGGTCTCGCGCGCGCAGAACTACCGGGCCAAACGCGACGCGCGGCTGGCCATGGTCGTCACGCCGCATATTCGCGCGCAGCGGCTCGAAATATCGGCGTTCACCCGTGCCCCGAAGCCGCGGGATCAGTCGTTGATCGGCATGGCCTCCTGGATACTCGGTTTCGACCCGGGCACGCCGGATCGCTACCCGCTCCGCTGGTGGCTGGTGGCCGGCATCGCGTTGGCGATCAGCAAGGCGGCGCAGACCCTGCTCTCCGAAATGCTGGGGTCGCTCGCCTTGCTGGCCATTCCTGTCATCTGGGTCGGTCTGTGCCGCGGCTTCTTCGGCTGGTTCGATCGCCGCCAGCGCGAACAGCTCCTGGCGCAATTCCCTGACGCGCTGGCGATGATCGTGCGCTCCGTACGCGTCGGCATCCCCGTGCAGGAAGCCATCCGCACCGTGGCGCGCGAACTGCCGCATCCCACCGGGCCCGAATTCGCCCGCCTGGTCAGCCAGGTTTCGGTCGGCGTCAACATGGACGACGCGATGTTGGAAATGGCACGCCGCGCCGCCCTGCCGGAATATCGGTTCTTTGCCACGGCCCTGTCGCTGCAGAATCAGACCGGCGGCGCGCTGAGCGAGACGCTGGAGAATCTGGCCGACGTGATCCGCAAGCGTGCCGGGCTGAAGGCCAAGGGATTGGCCATGGCCTCGGAGGCGAAGGCAACCGCGGCGATCCTGGCGGCTTTGCCCGTGGTGATGGGCCTGCTCCTGTGGGCGCTGAATCCCAGCTATATCGCGATGCTGTTCACCGACAGTACCGGCCATACCATGCTCGGCATCGCGGTGGTGTCGCTGGTGACCGGCCTGCTGGTGATTCGCACCATCATCAAACGCAGTCTGCCGGCATGAACCACATCCTGCTGCTGTCCGCCGGCGCCATGTTCATGCTGATGCTGGTCGGCTCCGCCATCATGATGCTGCATCAGTCGCGCCATCAGGAGCGTTACGCCGCGCGGATCCGCCTGGTGCATGGCCAGGCACCGGCGGCGCGGCAAGCGGCCGAACCGGATGCGATCCGGCTTGCCTCGATGCGCGCCATCGCGGGGCTTGGACAGTTGATCCTGCGCACCGGGTTGCTGTCGGCGCGCACCCGCGCGGATCTCGAGAATACCCTGGCTGCATCCGGCCTGCACGGCGCAAACGGCCTCGCGGCCTATGTCGGCGGCAAGCTCGTGCTGATCGCCGGCCTGCCGTTGCTGGCGATGGTGCTCACGCACAACGTGCACTTGCCGGATATGCTGGGCACGCTGCTGCCTCCCGCGTCCGGCGTGCTGGGCCTGCTGGCGCCGGACTGGATACTGGGCCGCAGGCGCAAGAAATATCAGGCACATCTCGACCTGGGCCTGCCCGATGCGCTCGACATGATGGTGATCTGTGCCCAGGCCGGGCTGGGCCTCGGGCCGGCCATCGTGCGCGTCGCCGTCGAACTGGAGAACGCCCACTGGGAGACTGCCCAGGAGTTGGCGCAGACCGCCAACGAATTGCAGATGATCTCCGACAGCCGGGTGGGGCTGACCAACCTCGGCACGCGGACCGGCATCGATGGCTACAAGCGCCTGGGAACCACCCTGATCCAGACCATGCAGTACGGCACGCCGCTGACCGATGCGTTGAAGACCCTCTCGGCGGAGATGCGGCAGGACGCCCTGGTCAAGTTCGAAGCGCGCGCCGCGCGGCTGCCGGTGATGCTGACAATGCCCACCATCCTTTTTATTCTTCCATGTGTCTTCCTCATTGCCGGCGGGCCTGCCATCATCCAGATCATGAGGGCGTTCAACTGATTCGGGTGATGCGCGGCGCCACCCTGGCTTTCCTGGCATTGCTTGCCGCCTGCTCCCCCCGGGGTTCAACCGGACTGGGGTCGGGCCCGCCCGGGCTCGACGTGGCGGACGCGGCGTTGCGCGGCGGTTCTCCCGAGATCGCGCTGCAAATATCCGGTGGCATCCTGGCGACGGATCCGAATAACGAGGCCGCCCTGTTGACCCAGGGCGAGGCGCTCACCGCCCTGCAACGGCTGGACCAAGCCGAGGTCAGCTTCAGCAAGGCGCTGGCGGCGAACCCGACCTCGGTCGGCGCCCATATCGGCCTCGGCCGGATACGCCTCGGCTCCGATCCGGCCGCAGCCGAGGCGCTGTTCCTCGAGGCAATCAAGCGCGAGCCGCGCAATGGCGTGGCATTGAACGATCTTGGCATTGCGCGCGATTTGCAGGGGCGCCACACCGATGCCCAGGAAGCCTACCGCCAGGCGCTCGGCGTGAACCCGGACATGACGGCGGCTCAGGTGAACCTGGCCCTGTCGCTGGCGATGACCGGCAAGTCGCAGGACGCCGTGCAGTTGCTGCGTCCGCTGGCAACCCGTCCGGAGGCGTCCCCCCAGTTGCGTCATGATTTCGCGGCCGTCCTGGCAATGGGCGGCGACCGGGTGGAGGCGGAACGTATCCTCAGCAAGGATCTGCCGCCGAACGAAGTGCAGCTGGCACTGGGCGCTTACGCTTCGGGCGGTCCGGGAGCGGCCGGCAGCCTGTTGACGCCGAGCGACGCGCCGGCCGCGACGCCCGTGCGGGCGACACCGTCAGGGACCATGGTGGTGCAGCTGGCAGCCACTCCAACGGAAGACGCGGCACAGGCTGAATGGCGCCACCTCCAGGAACGGCATCCCGATCTGCTGAGCGGCCATCAGCCGATGGTCCTCAGGGTCGAACGGGACGGCAAGGTGTTCTGGCGCCTGCGTACCGGCGGATTTGCCGATAACAGCGAGGCCTCGGCGTTCTGCGAACGCGTCCGCGCCGCCGGAACCGCCTGCGTGGCAGTGCAGTAGTGCAGTAGTGCAGGAAGGCGACAAAGCGCGGCGCATTCCGCCGGGAGGCTGGCGGAATGCACCGCGCTTTTCCCCCCTACACGGCGGCAGCGATTCTCGTTGACCTCGCGTTGGCGGCTGCAGGCAGTTCCGTCCGGCGTCGCTTTGCCCTGGTCGCCGGCAACCTGATCCGCTCGCCGCCGGCGAAATTCGCGTAGCCTTCCTGCGCCAGCGCGGTGGCGATCTTGTGCTTCGCGCTGGTCTCGAGCTGGCAGACCCGTTCGCGGGTGACGCCGAACTGCGTGGCCAGCGTTTCGAGATGCGCGATCTCCTCGCCATCGTTCATGCAGCGCGCGAGGAACACGGTTCTCTCGCGTTCGCCCAGGATCTCGTGCGCCAGCGCCAGGATGCGCCTGCGCGCCTTGGCATGGTCCAGGCGAAAGATAACGTCCTCTTCCGGCGAGGCGCTGTCCGCCGCGAGGGTATCCTCCAGGTTCTGCTTGACGCCGGCGGAGTTGACCTGGGAATGCAGGCTCACGCTGCCGCCGCTGATCAGCCGGATACTGCGCGCGACCTCATCGCCGGCCAGGCCGATGCGCCGGCCAATGCGTTCGCACAACTCGGTCTCGGTCGCCTCGACCTGTTCGCGGAGGCAGCTCCTGCGGGCATCGGCAAACAGCCGGCCGGCCATCTGGGCGAGCTGTCGGTGCGCTGTGGTGCTGGGCAGGCGCACCGGCGTTGCGTTCCTGCGAATGTAGTCCTGGATGTGCCAGCGGATCCAGCCGATGGCATAGTTGGCGAGTCTGCAGTCGAACCGCTCGGCGTCGAAGCGCGCGATCGCGGCATGCAGGCCGAGATGGCCGGCACCGATCAGGTCGGCGAGTTCGATATTCGGCTGCCGGTATCGGCTGGCGATGGCAATCACGAGCTTGCTGTGGCTTTCCCACAGGTCGATCAGCGCAGCCTGCCTCGTGCGTACGTCGGTCGCCTTCCGGCAGACGCGGAGCAGGTACCGCTCCCGATCGGCGGTCAAGTTGGATCGATTGAGCTGCGCACGAATGGCCGCGTCGTGCCAGCCGCTCGTACCTGCAATCGCCATTCGGCCCTTCCTGCCAGATCAGACCCGACCTATAGCCAAGCCAGGTCGTTGCCTGGCACGATCGCGTCTCCCGCTTATCGCAGGCAACCGAGGGTTTTTCCGCGGGCTGGACGAAGCCTGTCCCGTCCGGGAAACCACCGCGCATCACCCACATGGGTTAACGCAATCATGCGCAACTATAACGTGGCTGCAATCTCCTTAACAAGTTCGGTTGTAGTTAAAATAACGTTTATCCGGCGTTATTCCGACATCGCCCGAAATGCGCGCGAAGCTCGGGCCCATGCGGCGTCTCACGCTGCTTGATGCGATCGATTTGGATCGGTAATGGCCCGCGATCACTTTTCAAACGGTCCGGGCGCTTGTGTGGCCGCCATGGGGAGGCCGTCAAATCTGGCTTAAAGGCAAGCAAATGGCCGCTCCGACGCAGGTCGGGCACAGTTGCGCGCGACCCCGGTGCCGGCTGGCGAAGTCCGCATTGACGTCACCTTTCGCCAGACCAGTCGTGCCAGTGCCAAAACGAGTTGGCATTATCCCGTTCCTGGTCGCGGAATCCTCCGCGATGGATTGCTTAACGAATGGATAACGCCCTTCGGAAGTCTGAAGGATGGGATACGCCCTGTTTCGGCGCTGGCATCCGCGGGTATCGTGACGCAACGGGCGGGCTGCACGGCTTTGTTCTGGAGCGGCGAGCGAGGGGAAGTTCTCCCTGCCCGGCGAGGTGCCGCGTGAAGCCGAGATTATCGTCGGATCGGGTCACCGCGGACCGACCGTCCGGCTTCGCCACGACAGGGCCTGGCCAAATCCCGGCGCGGGCTTGAGGCCTGCGGCTTTCGCAGCCCACAATGGCGCCAAGCGGTACGACCTGTGTGGGAGTGCGATGCGCGTTCTGGTCATGGGTGGCGGCGTGGTGGGTGTGACCACGGCCTATCAATTGCTGAAGGACGGGCACGAGGTTGTGCTGCTCGAACGCAACCCGGGCGTCGCACAGGAGACCAGCAGGGGCAATGCCGGGATGATCGCCCCGGGCCACTCGTTCGTCTGGTCCTCGCCCCGTGCGCCCTGGATTCTGCTGAAGTCGCTGTACCGCAAGGACCAGGCGCTGCGGTTTCGCTTCTCGACCGATCCGCGCCTGTACACCTGGTCGCTGAAGTTCCTCGCCGAATGCACCGAGGTCAAGGCACGCAGCAACACCCTTCGGAAACACCGGATCGCGATGTACTCGCAGCGTGTGCTGCATGAGGTGATCGCCGCCGAGACGCTCGATTACGACCGCAACGCGCGTGGCATCCTTTACTTCCATCGCGACCAGGCAGCGCTGGATGCCGGTGTGGCGCACATGCAGTTGCTGGCCGATGACGGCCAGGAGATCCGCGTGCTGGACCGCACCCAGGTCCTCGCGCTGGAACCCGCCCTGCAAAGTGCCGGCCGGAAGATCGCCGGCGGCATCTATTGTCCGACCGACGAGACCGGCGATTCGCACAAATTCACCCGCGCGCTCGCCGCACGCTGCGAGGCACTTGGTGCCGAATTCCATACCGGTGCGACGATCACCGCGATCGACACGTCGGGCGATGCGGTGGCGCAGGTGCGGGCCGGCGGGCAGGTGTTCAAGGCCGATGCCTATGTGATGGCTCTCGGCAGCCACAGTCCGCAGGTGGCCCGCCAGATCGGCGTCAGCCTGCCGATCTATCCGATCAAGGGCTATTCGCTGACCATTCCCATCGGCAACCACCAGGGGCCGCCGACCTTGGCGTCGGTGGACGAGACGAACCTGGTGGCAATCTCGCGGTTCGGCGATCGGGTGCGTGTCACCGCGACGGCCGAATTTGCCGGCTATGACACGAGCCACAAACCGGCCGACTTCGACTTCATGCAGTCGGTGGCGCAGGAACTCTACCCGGACGGCGCCGACTATCATCGGGCGGAGATGTGGGCCGGGCTGCGGCCGATGACGCCCGACAACCTGCCGGTCCTCGGCCGGCGCAGGCATCGCAATCTGTGGTTCAACACCGGCCACGGCCATATCGGCTGGACCATGTCGCACGGCAGCGCCCGCATCACCGCCGATCTGATCGGCGGCCGTTCACCTGCGATTCCGGTCAGCGGCTAGACGGGAGGGACACGCGATGGACGCCGGCACGAATTTCACCGATCTCGGCGTGCTGCCATGCACTCTGGACGAGGGCATTGCTGCACGCGCCGCGATCGGGCTGCTGGTGCTAGCGACCGACCAGACCATGGAGCACGAGTTCCGCCAGCTGATCCGCCTGCCCGGCGTCGCGGTGTACGCGGCACGCCTGTTCAATGACGCCGCGATCACCCCTGATACATTGCGTGCGATGCGCGACCGCATCGCACCGGCCGCCGCATTGATCCTGCCCGACATGCACCTGGACGTGGTGGCGTTTGGCTGCACCTCCGCCAGCATGACCTTGGGCGAGGATGAGGTGTTCCGCCAGATCCGTCGCGCGCGGCCGGAGGTTGCCTGCACCACGCCGGTGACCGCGGCGTTTGCCGCCTTCAAGGCGCTGGGCGCGCGGCGCATCGGCGTGCTGACGCCCTATGCGCCGGACGTGAACGCCGTGGTGCGCGCCTATCTGGATACGCACGGCGCCGACGTCGCGGCATTCGCGACATTCGACAAGCGCGACGACAGGGAGGCTGCGCGCATCTCGGTCGCTTCGATCACTGCCGGAATCACCTCGCTGGCGCGCGGTGCGAGCCTGGATGCGGTGTTCGTGTCCTGCACCAGCCTGCGGCTGGCAGAGCATGTCGAGGCGATCGAGGCGGCGGCAGGCGTGCCCGTTACGTCCAGCGATCATGCGCTGGCCTGGCATTGCCTGCGCCTGGCGGGTGTGGGCGACACCGTGCCGGACGCGGGGCGGCTGTTCAAATGCGGCATCGGCTGATGACACCGAGCGGTTCGCGCCACAGTTAACTTGCCCGCAGCGTCGCGCACCCTCAGACTGAGGCCATGACTGGCGATTCGCTCGACTGCCTGAAATGCCCCAGCCTGTGCTGCAGGATGGCGGGCTATGTTGAGGTCAGCCGCAACGATATAAGACGACTGGCGAAATTCCTCGATCTGACGGTGCGGGAATTCGAGGAGCGCCATATCGTCGAGCGTACGCGCAAGGGCAGCAAGCGCATCAAGACCGGCTACACGACCTGCCAGTTTCTCGGCAGCGACCGGCGCTGCACGGTCTACGAGGGACGACCGAAGGACTGCCGCGGCTATGTGTGTTGGAACCAGGAAGACACGACGGTCTATGATTATGCCCGGTTCTTTCAGATTCCCGTCGCGAAGCTGCGCAAGCAGGACAAGGACGAGGCGAAGCAGTCGCCCTAGTCCTGCATCGCCGATCTGCGCACCGCAATGGGCCTGACGGCCTTCTGCCCTGGCGGAGATGTCGGTATCCTGCAGAACCGATGTGGGCGCCTTGGCAGCCAGGAGATCAGGAGATGAGCGATCCGGAAATCGCGGCACTGCGGGACATCATCGCGAAGCGTGTGCGCTCGGATGACATTCTGCAGCGCCGGCGCGACTTCGATGCGCGCGGCAGGGAGTACAAACTGCCGGCCGACGTGGCCGTCGAGCCCGTCACCGCCAACGGGGTAAAATCGGAGTGGACCGCGACGCCTGACGCCGACCGTTCCAAGGCAGTTCTCTATCTGCATGGTGGCGGCTACGTCATCGGATCGTTGGACAGCCATCGGCACCTTGCCGCCGAAGCGGGGCGCGCCGCGCGTGCCAGGACGTTGGCGATCGATTACCGGCTGGCGCCGGAGCATCCGTTCCCCGCCGCCGTGGACGATGCGGTCGCCGCCTATCGCTTCCTGCTGGCCAGCGGCGTGCAGTCCGGCGGCATCACCATCGCAGGTGATTCCGCGGGTGGCGGCCTGGTGGTGGCAGCGATGTTGGCGATGCGCGATGCGGGCCTGGCGCAGCCGGCCTGCGGCTGGGCCATCTCGCCGTGGGTCGACATGGAGGCGATCGGCGACAGCATGACAGGCAAGGCCGCGACCGATCCGACCGTGCAGAAGGCAGGCATCATCGACATGGCGAAGCAATACCTGGGCGGCGCCGATCCACGCTCGCCGCTTGCGGCGCCAATCTATGGCGATCTGCGCGGTCTCGCACCGTTGCTGATCCAGGTCGGTGCGGCTGAGACATTACTGGATGACGCGATCCGCCTGGCGCAGGTTGCCGGTGCTGCCGATGTTGCGGTCGATCTACAGATCTGGCCGGAGATGATACATGTGTGGCACCTGTATTATCCGGAGTTGTCGGCGGGAAGACGTGCGATCGCGGCCGGTGGCGAATTTGCCCGTGCAATGACATCGCGCGGTGGCCGCGCAGGATTCTAATCGCACTACTCGCCTTGCCACATCGTGCGGTTTTTGCGACTGTTCTCGCTTTCTGCGCTGAGTGTGCACAGGTATGTCAAGTCCAGCGTCTGTGATTGACAGGACTTGGCCTTTCTGTGCCAACTAGCAACGCAATCGCATTTTGGCTTGGCTTGCTGCGCCTCCGTCCAATCGGGTGCCCTCAAGACGTCCAAAGGGCCGGTTGTCTACCAGCACCATGCGCTGTTGCCTGGTGCATCAGACGGGGATTACGCAGATTATGGCTATCGGTACTGTCAAGTGGTTCAACACGACCAAGGGCTTCGGCTTCATCATGCCGCAAGATGGCGGCAAGGACGTGTTTGTCCACATCACCGCCGTACAGGCGGCTGGTCTTCGTGGCCTGAATGAAGGTCAGAAGGTCAGCTACGAGGTTGCAATGGAACGCGGCAAGGCTGCGGCCACGAACCTCAAGCTCGCCTGAACGCAGCCGGCATTAGCACCGGCTCGGTCCACCCATTCCCCCCAAAGCGCGACAGGGGACGCGCACAGGTAGGAGTGACGACGATGGCCGTTGGAACCGTCAAATGGTTCAATGCAACCAAGGGCTATGGCTTCATCATGCCGCAGGATGGAGGCAAGGACGTGTTCGTCCATATCACCGCCGTCCAGGCCGCAGGGCTGAAAGGCCTGAATGATGGCCAGAAGGTGAGCTACGAGGTGGCGATGGAACGCGGCAAGGCCGCAGCCACCGACCTTAAGCTCGCCTGAAGGCAGATCCGGACGTCTGACGAACCGGGCCGCTGTCGGAGCCTCAACTCCGGCAGCGGCCCGTCTCGCTTTCATCCCACCTGATCGGACGCGCCATGTTCTCGCTGCCCGAACTCGAAGCGGCGCTGTCGCTGGTGTACGACAGTTTTCCCGGCACGCCGCAATACGCGTGGCCATTGCTGGCGGAGCGCAGCGGCGCGGAAGTGTGGGTCAAGCATGAGAACCACGCGCCGACCGGCGCATTCAAACTGCGCGGTGGGCTGATCTACGCCGAACGCCTGCGCCGCGAACGGCCGCATGTGCCGGGTATCGTGTCGGCGACGCGCGGCAACCATGGTCAATCGCTGGCGTATGCCGGTCGGCGCTACGGCGTGCAGGTCACTGTCGTCGTACCGCACGGCAACAGCGTGGAGAAGAACGCCGCGATGCGCGCGTTCGGAGCACGCCTGGTCGAGCATGGCGACGACTTCGAGATGGCGCGCGAGGAGGCTGCGCGGATCGCCTCGTCCGAAGGATTGGAATTCGCGCCGTCCTTTGCGCCGGATCTGGTGAAGGGTGTTGCCACCTATTCCCTGGAGCTGTTCCGTGCTGCGCCGCCGCTCGATGCGCTGTACGTGCCGATCGGTCTCGGTTCCGGCATCTGCGGTGCGATTCTGACTCGCGATTTGCTTGGACTGCGCACCGAGATCATCGGTGTGCAGGCGACCGGCGCGCCGGCCTATGCACGTTCCTTCGCCGAGGGGCGGGTGATCGCCGGCAATCGCGCGGATACGCATGCCGACGGCGTTGCGGTACGCCAGCCCGATGCCGATGCGTTTGCGATCATCCGCACCGGCGCCGCGCGCATCGTCACGGTGACAGACGATGAGATCGCCGATGCGATCCGCGCCTATTGGACCGACACGCATAACCTGGTGGAAGGCGCCGGCGCCGCGCCGCTTGCTGCGTTGCTGCAGGAGCGCACGCGGATGGCCGGCAAGCGGGTCGGTGTGGTGATCAGCGGCGGCAACATCGATCTCGCGCTGTTTCGCAGCTGGGTGCTGCGATGACGCCGTTACAGATGGAACGGCTTGTCAGCCGACACGTCAGCACCGCGGATACACCAGCGATATTTGCTGCGCATGGCTCGACGTCCCGTACCGGGTCTGATGCCAATCGCTCTCGTCAGGCCGGAGAGTCAAATGGCTGATCTGTTGATCCGCAACGTTCGTCCCCTTGGCGGCAAGGCGGTGGACGTATCGGTGCGCGAGGGCCTGGTCAGCGCGATCGGTCCGGGTCTCGAGGCGCCGGCGGGTACCAAGGTGGAAGATGGTGCAGGCGCATTGCTGCTGCCGGGTCTGGTCGAGGGCCATACCCACCTCGACAAAACCGTGTGGGGCAGCCCCTGGTATCGCAATGAAGTCGGCCCGACCCGTCTCGACCGGATCGAGAATGAACGGTCCTGGCGTGCCGCCGCCAATCACGATGCCGCGGCGCGGTCCCTGGCGCTGGCACGCGACTTTCTCGCGAACGGCAGCACCCGCATGCGCACGCATGCCGATATCGACACCGAGATCGGTCTCGCCCACGTCCACGCGACACTGCGGACGCGCGCCGAACTGGCCGACGCGATCGACATGCAGATTGTCGCATTTCCCCAGTCCGGACTGGCAAGCCGCCCTGGCACCGAGGCCCTGATGGACGCCGCGCTGCGCGAAGGCGCCGACATCGTCGGCGGCATCGATCCCTGCGCCATCGACCGCGATCCGGTGCGCTGTCTCGACATGCTGTTCGCCCTGGCAACCCGCCATGGCAAGCCGATCGACATCCATCTGCACGAGCCCGGCGAAATGGGCGCCTTTTCGCTCGACTTGATCCTGGAGCGTGCCAAGGCACTCGGCATGCACGGCAAGGTCGTGGTTAGCCACGGCTTCTGCCTCGGCTCGGTTCCAGACCGTGATCGCGACGCCCTGCTGGCGCGCATGGCCGCGCTGAACGTGGCGATCGCCACCACGGCGCCGGCCTCCAGCCCGGTGCCGCCACTCAGCGCCTGTCGGGCGGCAGGCGTGATCATGTTCGGCGGCAACGATGGCATCCGCGATACGTGGACGCCATACGCCAGGCCGGACATGCTGGATCGCGCGATGCATATCGGACTGCGCAATGCGCTGCGTCGCGATGATGAATTGTGCTGGGCGCTGGACTGCGTCACCACGGACGCCGCGCGAGGCTGCGGCTTTGCCGGCTACGGCCTGGCGCCGGGCGACCGCGCGGATCTGGTGTTGGTTGCAGCGGAAACGATCGCCGAGGCAGTTGTTGCTGCCCCGCCGCGTCGTCTCGTTGTCGCCGGCGGACGCGTGGTGGCGCGCGGCGGCGTGCTGTCAGCGGCCTGATCGGGCGATCAGGCCGCCGTCAGGCTGATTGCCTCGGCCGTCGCCCCGGTGTGGCCGGAGGACGTTTCACGGATCATGTAGCCGCGGCCCCATACCGTACCGATCAGGTTGTCGGCCCCGGCATTCGCCAGCTTCTTGCGCAGCTTGCAGATGAACACGTCGATGATCTTCATCTCCGGTTCATCCATGCCGCCGTAGAGGTGGTTGAGGAACGCCTCCTTGGTCAGCACCATCCCCTTGCGCAGCACCAGCAGTTCGAGGATCGCATATTCCTTGCCGGTCAGATGCACCGCCGCGCCGTCCACCAGCACCTCATGGCTGTCCAGGTTCAGCAGCAGCGCGCCGACGCGCAGCGATGGCTGGCTGAACCCCTTGCTGCGGCGGACAATGGCCTGCATGCGCGCCAGCAGCTCGGCTTTGTCGAACGGCTTGGTGATGAAGTCGTCGGCGCCGAGCCCGAGGCCCTTCACCTTGGCCTGCGGCCGCGTCAGGCCGGACAGGATCAGCACGGGCGTATCGTTGCGCGAAACACGCATCCTGCGCACCACCTCGAAGCCCTCGATGTCCGGCAGCATCAGGTCCAGCACCACGATGTCGTAATCGTAATGGCGGGCCAGCTCGAGGCCTTCTTCGCCGGTATCCGCGTGGTCGACCACGGCGCCGCTGGCCTTCAACATAAGGGAAATGCCGCGGGCAGCGATGACGTCGTCCTCGATAAGCAGGATGCGCATGGCCTTGCTTCCTTTGGTATCAACGCTGAAACCATCTACCACTATAGCGTGTAATGCGCTATCGTTTTTTCACCATTTTGGCGTATCTTTCTGCTGGTCTTTGGATCACTGTGTGGGCGTTTGCAGTGAAACAGGTCTTTTTCCATAATTCCGGAGATAACTCGTTCCAATGAGATACACACCCTTGTTGGAGCGCAGCGCGGCCTGCCAGGCACAGCTGCACGAAATCGCCCCGGTCCGGCTGGAAGGGCGGGTGATCGGTCTTTCCGGGCTTGTGGTCGATATCGATGGCCTGGGCGGCCACGTCTCCGTGGGCGATCGCCTGTTGCTGGCGACACGCGACGGTGGGGGGATCCAGGCGGAGATCGTTGGCTTTCGCCAGGGGTTGGCCCAGGCGATGCCGTTTGCCTCGCTCGACGGGCTGGGGCCCGGCAGTGTCGCCTTGTTCCGTGCCGAACCCGGGCGGGCTTCGACCTGCGGCAAGTCATTCAGTTTTGGCGGCGGCGGGACGCTGGCGGTGGCCGACACCTGGCTTGGCCGCGTGCTGGACCCGCTCGGTCGTCCATTGGACGGACATGGTCCCCTGCCGGCCGGGCGGCACATGCAGCGTGTGCGGGCGTCCCCGCCGGATGCGACGCAGCGGGCGCGGCTTGGCCCGCGGCTCGACCTTGGCGTGCGTGCGCTGAACTGCTTCGCGACCTGTCGGCAGGGTCAGCGGCTTGGCCTGTTCTCCGGCTCGGGCATCGGCAAATCCACCCTGCTCGCGATGCTCGCGCGGCACACCGCCTGTGACGTCGCGGTGCTCGCCCTGGTCGGCGAACGCGGGCGGGAGGTGCGCGAATTCCTCGAGGATGACCTGGGCGAGGCGGGCCTGGCCCGATCCGTGGTGGTCGTCGCCACATCGGACTCGCCGCCCCTGCTGCGTCGGCAGGCGGCCTTTGCCGCCATGACCGTCGCCGAGTACTTCCGTGACCAAGGCAAGTCCGTGCTCCTGCTGATGGACAGCGTCACGCGGTTCTGTCTGGCGCTGCGCGAGATCGGCCTGTCGGCCGGCGAACCGCCGGCGACCCGCGGCTACCCGCCCAGCGTGTTCGCCGAATTGCCGCGGCTGCTGGAACGCGCCGGGCCGGGACTGGAACGGCCGGACAGCGAGACCGGCTACATCACCGCGCTGTTCAACGTGCTGGTGGAGGGCGACGACCACAACGAGCCGGTGGCGGATGCGGTGCGCGGCATCCTTGACGGCCACGTCGTGCTGGACCGCCGGATTGCCGAGGCCGGCCGCTATCCCGCGGTGGACGTGCTGCGCTCGCTGTCGCGCGCGGTGCCGGGGTGCAACGCGCTGCACGAAAATATGCTGGCGCACCGTGCCCGCGCGCTGTTGGCCCTGCACGCCGACATGGCCGATATGGTGCGCCTAGGCGCTTACCGTGCCGGCAGCGACCCTGCGGTCGATGAGGCGGTGGCGCTCGCGCCGCGCATCGAGGCGATGCTGCGCCAGGATCGCGGCGACCGTACCGGCATCGAGGACAGCTTCGCCCTGCTGCAGGCGGCACTGGAGCCGAAATGACACAAGACCCACTCGAATCCCTGCTGCGCCTGCGCCGCCTTGCCGCGGATGAGGCGCGCCGTTACCTCGCCAACTGCCTGCGCAACGAAGATGCGGCGGCGCATGCAATCGCCGAGATCGATGCGGCCATCGAGCGCGAGACCGACGTCGCCACCAACCTGGCGACCAGCGACACGGAAGTCGAAGCATTTGCCGCGTGGCTGCGCTGCATACGCCCCAGGCAGTATGCTGCCCATGTCGCCGAGGATCGGGCCGAGACGGAGACCGCGCATGCGCGTGGCGTGCTGGCGGCGGCTCGTGCCGCGGTGCAGGCGGCCGAGGAGATGCTGGCGGAACACCAGGCCGCCAGGCACGTGGCTGAGGACCATCGGGCCCAGCTCGAAATCGACGAGGTGGCGCAGCGCAGCGGCAGGAGCGGCTGAGGCTGCACGGTATCAAGCCAGACTGCCCGATATCGCGGCCTCCGGGCGACCCGGCCTGCAATCCCAGCCATGACCTTCCGTGGCACTGCGACAGTGCCGCCTTGGCGCATATATTGCTACACACCTGGACAAATCGCGGAGAGAGACAGGCGTGCATCGCCCGATGCATCTGGCCAGGCTGCGCACCGAATCCGGCACCATGTCGGACGACATCGCCGCGCCGCTCGCTGCCGGCCGTGCATCGCATGCCAAGCTGCTCGCCGAAGGCATCAGCAAACGCTACGGGGCGGTCGAGGTCCTGCAACCGACACACCTGGAGATCGCCGCCGGCGAGTTGGTGACAGTCCTCGGGCCATCGGGCTCGGGCAAGACCACATTGCTGCAGATCATCTGCGGCCTGGTTGAACCGACTTCGGGGCGGCTGTCGATCGATGGCATCGACCAGACCCGCACACCCGCGCATCGACGCGACATGGGTGTCGTGTTCCAGAATTATGCCCTGTTCCCGCACCTGACCGTCGCGGAGAACGTCGCCTTCCCGCTGCAGATGCGTCGCCTGCCCGCCAGGGAATTGCAGCACAAGATCGCCACTGCACTGGACATGGTCGGGCTGTCGCCGTTCAGTGCCCGCTTCCCGCGCGAGCTGTCCGGCGGCCAGCAGCAGCGGGTCGCGCTGGCGCGCTGCCTGGTCTACCAGCCGGCCCTCATCCTGATGGACGAACCACTCGGCGCGCTCGACCGCAAGTTGCGCGAGGCGATGCAGATCGAGATCAAGCGGCTGCACCGCGAAACCGGCGCGACGATCATCTTCGTGACGCACGACCAGGAGGAGGCGCTGGCTCTGTCAGATCGGATTTGCCTGATGAACCACGGCAGGATCGAACAATTCGGCACGCCGCAGGAGATCTACGAGTATCCGCAGAACACCTTCGTTGCGGACTTTATCGGCATTTCGAACCTGCTGGGCGGCCGGGTCGGCGCGTGCGGCGGCCGGCTCGTCACGGCCGATGGCGAACTGATCATCTCGCCGGCGATGCGCGGCGATGCCGTTCCTGGCCAGGACGGCGCATTGGTCATCCGGCCGGAACATGTGGCGGTTGCGCCGGCTGGCGGCGACGGGCTGGCGGGTACCGTCATCGAGACGGTCTATGCCGGCGCGGAGACCCGGGTCCTGGTGGCACTGGCGTCGGGTACCGTCATCACGGTCCGTCGGTCAGGCGGACAGTGGTCCCCCGATGTAGGCGCTGCAGTCGTTGTGACATGGCAACACGACCGCGCCAGATTCCTCAGGACGTGAAGGGGCAGATCGATGGCAGCATATGACGGGCGGCATTCTCGGCGCGACGTTCTCAGAACCGCCGGCGTTGCGGCGATCGGCCTCGCAGCACCGTATGTCTGGACCGGCAACCGGGCATTCGGAGCGGACGAGATCACCGTCGCCGATGTCGGTGGTGCGCCGGGCGCCGCCATTCGCAAGGCGTTCTGCGATCCGTTCGAAAAGGCGACCGGGATTCGTGCGGCCAGTGTCGCGCACGAGTCCGACCCGACGACGCAGTTCAAGCTGCTGGTCGATACGCACAGCTACATCTGGGATCTCTGCATGGTGACGCCGGCGCATGTCGGATATCTCAGCAAGCCGAAGGACTATCTGGAGCCGCTGAACATTCCGCTGGACGAGGTGCCCAACCTGGTGCACGGCGCGCTGACCCCGGTCTGGTTCGGCTTTTCGGTATTTGCCACTTTGCTCGCCTACCGCACCGACAAGTTCGGCGACAAGGGACCGAACAACTGGGCGGATTTCTGGGATGTCGCAAAATTCCCAGGTCGCCGCGGCCTGTACAAGGGTGTCAGCGGCATGATCGAGGCGGCCTTGATGGCTGATGGCGTACCGGCCGGCAAATTGTATCCGCTCGATGTGGATCGCGCGTTCCGCATGCTCGACAAGATCAAGTCGCATGTGAACGTGTGGTGGACCAGCGGTGCGCAGAACACCCAGATCCTGCAAAGCGGCGAGATCGACATGACCGACACCTGGGGCGCCCGCGCCTATGCCGCGATCGAAGGCGGTGCGCCGGTGAAGATGGTGTGGACACAGGGGCTGTACTCGACCGACGGCTGGTCGATCCCGAAGGGTACGCCGCGCGCCGATCTGGCTCGCAAATTCATCCGCTTCTGCATGCAGCCCGAGCAGCAGGCGATCTATTCGAACACCGTCGCAAACGCGCCGACCAACCAGAAGGCCTACGAGTTCATCAAGCCGGAGCGCGCGAAAATCCTGGCGACGTATCCCGAAAACCTGAAAGGGCTGGCGCCGACGGATGATATCTGGTGGGCACAGAACCGCAGCAAGGTGGTGGAGCGCTTTCAGGACTGGCTGCTGAGCTGATCGGCAGGCGCCGCGAGGAGTGGAAAGAGAACCCTGTCATCGCGAGGATCGCAGCGACGCGGCGATCCAGTTCGTCCACAACGGGCGCGAGATTGCCGCGTCGCTGCGCTCCCCGCAATGACAGCGACGGTGCGACAGACGTCATTGCGGCCCGGCGCGCTGTGGCTGACGCTGCCGGGATTGCTGTACCTGCTGGTGTTTCTGCTCCTGCCATGCATCTGGCTGCTGTCGCTCAGCGTCGAGGATGCCGACACCGGGGCGTTCACGCTCGCTGCCTACGCGCGCGCCTTCGGTGTCGGTGTCTATACGCGGGTCCTGACGACTACCTTCGTGATCGCGCTGGAAACCACCCTTCTGTGCCTGCTGCTGGGCTACCCCGTCGCTTATTGGCTCACGCGCCAGCCGAAGCGGCGCCAGCGACTGCTTGCGTTGTTCGTGCTGTTTCCCTTCTGGACCAGCGCACTGGTCAAGAACTTCGTCTGGCTGGTGCTGCTCGGCCGAATGGGCGCCGTCGTGACCTTCCTGAAATTCCTCGGCATGGCGCAACCGCCCGAACTGCTGTTCAACCGCGGCGCCGTGGTGTTCGGCATGACGCACACCATGCTGCCGCTGGCGATCATCACGATGCTGCCGGTGATGAACCAGATCGACCCGCGACTGCCGCTGGCGGCCGCGACGATGGGCGCATCGCGCGTGCAGGCGTTCTGGCGCGTGTTCTTTCAATTGTCGGTGCCGGGCGTGGCGGCGGCCGGCCTGCTGGTCTTCATCGGTTCGCTCGGATTCTTCATCACGCCGGCCCTGCTCGGCGGGCCGCGCGAGACGATGCTCGGGCAAATCGTCATCCAGCAGATCCTTGGCCAGCAGAACTGGCAGTTTGCCGGCGCGCTTGCCACCATGCTGGTGGCCTCGGCGCTGATTACCTGCATGGCCTACGACCGGCTGTTCGGCCTGTCGTCGATGTCGGGCGGGTTAGCCGGACAAGGCAGCAGCGATCGGTTGTTCCGTCGCCTTGCGCTGGCCCTGCTCGCGTTCGTGGCGACGCTGTTCGATGCCGTGGCCGACGGCGCAGCCTGGTTGATGCGCGGGCGCCGGTTCGGCTGGCTGCTGCCGCTCTATGCCGTGACACTGATCGCCGTGCTGCTGCTGCCGATCATTGCGTTCGTGCCGATGGCGTTCACCAGCTCGAACTTCCTGTCATTCCCGCCACCAGGCTACAGCCTGCGCTGGTTCGCCGAGTATTTCGGTTCGGCTGTCTGGGTCACGGCGACCATTCGTTCGTTCGGCATAGGACTGGCCAGCGGTTGCCTGACGCTGCTGATCAGCGCTCCGGCGGCGTATGGCGTTGCGCGCAGCCCGAGCCGCTTGTCTGGTGCGGTGTTCATCCTGTTCCTGGCGCCCATCGTCGTGCCGTCCATCGTGACCGCGGTGGCGCTGTTCTACCTGTTTGCGCAAATGGGGCTGGTGGCCACCAACCTGGGCATCACCATCGGGCACACGGTGAGCGGCATTCCCCTGGCATTCGTCATTCTGCTGGCAACGCTGCGCGGCTACGACTGGCGGCTCAACCAGGCGGCCGCCACGCTCGGTGCGGACCGTGGCCGCACGCTGACGCGAATCACGGTGCCGCTGCTCAAGGGTGGCCTGTTCGCCGCCTTCATCTTCGGCTTCCTGCACTCCTTCGAGGAACTGACGGTTGCGCTGTTCATCGGCGGCGGGCTGAAGACCACGCTGCCGCGGCAGATGTGGGATGACATTTCGCTTCAGGTCAGTCCGACATTGGCCGCGGCTTCCGTCGTCATATTGCTGATCGTCACCAGCCTGTTCCTCATCGCCGAATACCTCCGTCCCCAGGAGTGATGCCGACCGGCCCCACCACCGTCCGGTCACTCCCTCGCAGCCGGTGCGCGCGAAATCTCGCCTTATACCAAAGCTCATTGATGATGACTTATGCGTTGCGCCGACTGTCATGGCCGGGCGTGGCCCGGCCATGACAGTGGGATCGATGAGTCGCTATCAGCGAGCGTTGGTATTAACTCAACCCTGGCATCCTTCACCCGCTCCGTGCTTTATCCGCGGCATCAGCCCGAGGACCCGCATACATGCGTATTGCAATGATCGGCGGCGGCTATGTTGGCCTCGTATCTGGCGCCTGTTTCGCCGAGTTCGGCACTGACGTCACGATCGTGGAAGTGGATGCCGCGAAGCTCGCCGCCCTGCACGAGGGACGGATGCCGATCTACGAGCCAGGCCTGGACAAGCTGGTGGCGGAGAACGTCGCCGCCGGGCGCCTCGCCTTCACGGCCGACCTCGCCGCCGCGGTGCATGGAGCCGAGGCAGTGTTCATCGCCGTGGGCACGCCGACCCGCCGTGGCGATGGGCATGCCGATCTGTCGTATGTCTATGCCGCCGCCGAGCAGGTTGCCCGCGCGCTGACCGGCTACGCCGTCATCGTCACCAAATCGACCGTCCCGGTCGGCACCAGCCGCGCGATCTCGGAGATCGTCCGCGCCACGCGACCGGATGCGCCATTCGACGTGGCGTCGAACCCGGAATTCCTGCGCGAGGGCAACGCGATCGGCGACTTCATGCGGCCGGACCGCGTGGTGATCGGCGCCGAGACCGACCGCGCGCGCGATGTGCTGCGGCAACTCTACCGGCCGCTCTATCTGATCGAGGCGCCGATCGTGTTCACCGGCATCGAGACAGCGGAACTCACCAAGTACGCCGCCAATGCGTTCCTGGCGATGAAGGTCACCTTCATCAACGAGATGGCGGATCTGTGCGAGAAGGTCGGCGCCGATGTGCACGACGTGGCACGCGGCATCGGGCTGGACGGCCGCATCGGCCGCAAATTCCTGCATCCCGGACCGGGCTACGGCGGCTCGTGCTTCCCGAAGGACACCCTGGCGCTGATGCGCACAGCGCAGGATTACGGCGCTCCGTCACGCCTGGTGGAGGCCACCGTCGCGGTCAACGACGCACGCAAGTCCAGCATGGCGATGCGGGTGATCGCGGCCTGCGGCGGCTCGGTGCGCGGCAAGACCATCGCCGTGCTCGGCCTCACGTTCAAACCCGAAACCGACGACATGCGCGATGCGCCGTCGCTGTCGATCGTGGCGCGCCTGGTGGGCGACGGCGCGACCATCCGCGCCTTCGATCCGGAAGGGATGGAACAGGCCCGGCCGCAACTTCCCGCCGGTGTCGGCTATTGCCGCGATGCCTTCGATGCGGCGCGCGGCGCCGATGCGCTGGTGCTGATCACCGAATGGAACGAGTTCCGTGCGCTGAGCCCCGTGCGGCTGCGCGATACCATGCGCGGGCGTGTGCTGGTGGACCTCCGGAATGTCTACGATCCGGTGGCGATGCGGCAGGCCGGCTTTGACTACCACTGTGTGGGACGGCCTGACGTTCCGACTGATTGATCGCCGCCCCGCCGCGGCGGGGCACGTCAATGCTTTCTCAACGCCCGGGCGCTTAACCTGCGCTGCATGGACATCACCGTCTGCATCTGCACACGTGACCGACCCGGCTATGTCCGAGACTGCCTGGGCGGGCTGAGCCGCCAGACGGTTGCAGCGGACCAGTTCGACATCCTGGTGGTGGACAGCGCATCGACCGGCGACGTGCCGGAGCAACTCGAACGCATGGTCGCCCCGATCGACAACGCACGGCTGCTGCGTGTGGAGCAGCCTGGCGTTGCCATCGCGCGCAACGCCGGTGCCCGGGAGGCGAACGGCGCCTATGTCGCATACACTGACGATGACGCGATCCCCGCGCCCGACTGGATCGCACGGATCCTCGATGCGATCGGCGAGAGAGATCCGCCGCCGTCGATGATCGGTGGGCGGATCCTGCCGCATTGGGAAGCGCCTTTGCCGGCCTGGTGGCCGCCGCAGCTGCGTGGTGCGCTGTCGATCATCGAGGTCGAGGGCCAGGGCGAGTACCGCACTGCGGCGCTCCCGGCAGACCTGGAACCGTATGGCGCCAACATGGTGGTGCATGTTCCGTCGCTGCTGAAGGTCGGTGGCTTCGGCAGGCAAAGCGGCCGACACGGCAAGGCCCTGCTGTCCGACGAGGAGGTGCAGCTCGCCTGGCGTCTGCAGGCCGCCGGGCACTCGGTGCGCTACGACTCGCGCATCGTGGTGCAGCATCAGATCCAGGCCGGGCGGCTGACCCCCGGGTGGTTGTTGTCGCGCTTGTACTGGCAGGGCGTTTCCACCGTGCTGACCCGGCGGCTGCTGGGCCAGCCGGGCGCGGTCTGGCGTGAGCTTCCGCGCCGCCTCGCGGTCGCAGCGGCGCTGGCCCCATCCGGCATGCTGCCGCGCCGCAGCACCTGTCTGGTGCAGTGCCGGTGGCGCCTCGCCTATGCTCTCGGCTTCATTCGTGCCGCTCTCGGCTGGGGGGTGGTCGCGGCGGTGGCGCGGCGGACTGGATAGCGCATTGCTGCTGTATCGCTGGCAGGGCGCCGCACGGAATTTCGGTGATGAACTGAACGCGCTGCTCTGGCCACGCCTGCTGCCGGACTTCTTCGACGACGATCCAGCCGAGGTGTTCCTGGGCATCGGCTCGGTACTCGATGCGCGCCATGTGCCGGGGGCTGTCAAACTGGTCGTCGGGGCGGGCTACGGCGGCTACGAACCGCTCCCGGCGTTGGACACCAGCTGGGTGATCCACTGGGTCCGTGGCCCGTGCACCGCCCGCCTCCTCGGGCTTCCACCGGCTGCCGGCCTCGGTGATCCGGCGATGCTGGTTGGCTGGCCCCCTTCCCAGCCCTCCCCCTCTCCCGCTTGCGGGGGCGGGTTGGGGCGGGGGCCGATCGGCTTCATGCCGCATTTCGAGAGCGCCGAACGCGGCGCCTGGGCGGAAGCCGCGGCCGCCGCCGGCCTTGAGTTGGTCGATCCGCGCGGCGATCCGCAGGCCGTGATCGCCGCGATCGGCCGCTGCCGCCTGCTGCTCAGCGAGGCGCTTCATGGCATTATCGTCGCCGACGCCCTGCGCGTGCCGTGGATCGCCATCGAGCCGCTTGCCGAGGTCCACCGGCCAAAGTGGCAGGACTGGGCGGAGACGCTGGATCTGCGCATCGAATTCCGTTGCCTGGCCGCGTCGTCGCTGCTGGAACGGCTGCAAAGCTCGCGGCTCGCGGCGATGCACACCGGCCGTCGCCTGCTGGATACCGGCGCCCCGATGCTGCGGCGGCTGGCGCGGCGACGGTTCGTCGAACAGGCGGCGCAGGCCCTCGGCCGGGCCGTCACGGCATCGCCGCAGAACTCGGCTGCGGTCGCCCTGGATCGCTGCCAGGCGCGCATGCTGGATCGACTGGAGGCCGTGCGCCGCGATCCACGCCGGGCGGCGTGATGCGGCCTCGCCCGATCGATGTCGGTCCGCAACCGCTTCAGCCTTGCATCCTCGACGCAAATCCGCCTACCACCCGGCACGGCCGGCTGCTCGCCGCTACACGGCCTCCCGTCGCCGCCCCCGTAGTTCCGGAGCGTCCGCCGCCCATGTCGTCCTATCACGATGTACCGAACAACGACCTGCTGGAGCGCATTCCGCTCGACGCCCATGTCATACTGGATGTCGGTTGCAGCACCGGTGTGCTCGGCGCGACCTATCGGCGGCTCAATCCGCGTGCACGGCTTCTCGGCATCGACAAGGATCCCGCGCTTGCCGAGATCGCGGCGCAGCGGCTGGATGACGTGTCCGGCGTGGATGTGGAGCTGGATCCGCTGCCGTTCGCGCTGGATCGTCCGATCGATTGCATCATCTACGGCGACATCCTCGAGCACCTGAGCGATCCCTGGGCGGTGCTGCGCCGCCACGCCGAGGCACTGAGCGACGATGGCACCATGCTGATCTGCGTGCCGAACCTGGAGCACTGGAGCTTCGCCGACCGCCTGCTGCGCGGCGTGTGGAAATACGAACCGTCCGGCCTGCTGGACGAGACGCATCTGCGCTGGTTCAGCCTGGAGACAATGCGCGAGGGATTGCTGGCACTCGGCCTGGTGCCGTGCGACGTACATCCGCGCGTTTTCGACCTCAGCCAGGCGGAGGAATTCACCAGCAGGATCGCGCCGGCGCTGATCGCACTGGGCGTCGATCCGCAAACCTATGCGCAGCGTGCCGCTCCGTTGCAGTACGTGTGGCGCGTGCGCAAGCAGATGCATGAGCGCCTCATCATTGCTGCCAATATGCTGCAACCGGTCGGTGGCGTGTCACATGTGCGCATCGTCTATCCGCTGCAGGCGATGAACAGCGATCCGACCGTGGCCACCATGCTGCTGGGCAACCAGGATGTTGCGTTGCCTGGCGGTGACACGCCGCGCATCTTCATCCTGCATCGGCCGGCGTTGTCCGGTGAGCAGGGTGCCGCGGTGATTCGCGCCCTGTTGTCCGACGGCTGGCTCATCGTCACGGAATTCGACGATCACCCGGACCATTTCGGCTTGTTGGATGCCGATGACCAGCTCGCGTTCCGGGGCGTGCACGCCGTGCAGACCAGCACGCCGGCGCTTGCCGCGGTTCTGCGCTCGCGCAATCCGGAGGTCGCGGTCTTTCCCAACGCGATGCGGTCCCTGCCGGACGTGCGCAATTTCCTCAATCCCAATGCGGTGACGCTGTTCTTCGGTGCTCTGAACCGCGAGCCGGACTGGATGCCGCTGATGCCGGCACTCAATGCGGTGGCGGAGAAGGCCGGCGACCGGCTGCGGTTCTGCGTGGTGCACGACCAGGGTTTCTTCGATGCACTGAAGACGCCGCACAAGATGTTCCAGCCGACCTGCGATTATGACACCTATATGGGTTTGCTGGGTCAGTGCGAGATCTCGCTGATGCCGCTGGGCGACACGCCATTCAATCGTGCCAAGTCGGACCTCAAGTTCATCGAGGCCGGCGCGTGCCGCGTCGCCGCATTGGCGAGCCACGTCGTCTATGCCGACAGCATCGAGGACGGCCGCACCGGATTGCTGTTCCGCAATGCCGACGAGATGCGTGACCGGCTGCTGCGCCTGGTGGCGATGCCGGATCTGGCGCACGGACTGGGCAGCGCGGCGCGCAGCTATGTCGCAGGCGAGCGCATGCTGGCTTACCAGGTGGCGCCGCGCATCGCGTGGTATCGCTCGCTGTGGGCACGGCGCGACGATCTGACCAGCGCCCTGTATGCGCGGCTGATGGAGTTGCCGCAGCCGCGTGCCGCCACGCCGGCGCCGATCCCGGCGGAGCTTGGCGCGCTGTCGTGAAGCAGCACTCCGCGGTGGTGTGGTGGCTGATACGCTGCCTGCTGTGGGGAATACGCCGCGCGCAGGTCAGTTGGCACGTGCTGCGGTATCAGGTGCTGCCCTGGTTTGCCTGGCCGCTCGGCTGGCTGCACAGCCACCGCCAGGAGGTATCGCTATGGCCGGCGGACAAGGTGACGCTCGGCCCGCGCGTGGCGCTGTTCTGTCATTTCGACGCGCACGGCGCGGTGCGTGCGGACACCCTGCGTTATCTCGCGGCGCTGCACGATGCGGGATTTTCCATTGTGGCGGTGTCGAACAGCGGCTCGCTGCGCCCCGATGCAATGACCGCGCTGCATTCGCTGTGCGCGGCGGTGCTGGTGCGGCGCAATGTCGGTTACGATTTCTGCGCCTGGCGCGAGGGGCTGGAGCGCCTCGGCCTGCCGCGTGGCGATACCGAGCTGCTGCTGCTGGCGAACGACAGCGTGTATGGCCCGTTGCATCCGCTGACACCGCTGCTGGCGCGCATCGCATCGGGTGGGGCAGATGTCTGGGGGCTGACCGACAGCGAGCAGATCCGGTTCCATCTGCAATCATATTTCCTGGCGGCGAATGCCGCGGCGCTGCGCAGCGACGCGTGGCGGCGGTTCTGGCGCAGTGTGCGGCCGGTGCCGTCCAAGCATCTGATGATCAGGTGCTACGAGGTCGGCCTGACACAGCGCCTGTCGCGCGCCGGCTTGCGCTGCCAGGCGCTGTGGCCGCTCACGTCAATGCAGTTGCCCGACCGTGCAAGCACCACGGTGAACCCGACCCACGATCTGTGGCGGCAACTGCTGGACGCCGGCTTTCCATTCATCAAGCGCGAGCTGGTGCGCGACAATCCCGCGCGAGTGGCCGATGCGGAGGAGTGGCGGGAGGTTGTCGGCGTGATGGATCAGGCTGGACTGGCCGAGATCGAGCAGGACCTGTCGCGCGCGGCACGTTGATTCCAAGCCCCGCTGGGTTATCGGGCTGACCGCGTTCATTTGTCATTGCGAGGAGCGCAGCGGCGCGGCAATCCCCGCCTGGTTTGTGCGCGCACGTCGCTGTGCTTCTCGCAATGACAATGGAGCCCGGTAACGGTCCAGGTCGGGGTCACTGGGAGTTGGGCATGAGTCAGCAACCACCGTGCTGCGTGCCTGGATGACGACGGGCGGCTGCGCAGCGCACCAGCAGGAAGCGCCGCACCGCCGGATCGGCTTCCAGGCCGATCGCCCGTTGATACGCCTGCTCGGCTGCATCCGCGTCGCCAAGCCTGGCGAGCAACCCTGCCCTTGCTGCCCAATAGGGCTGATAGTCCGCAAGCCGCGCATCGCTCGCCACATCGTCCAGCGCTGCCAACCCAGCTTCGGCGCCCTGCACCTCGGCGACCGCAACGGCCCGGTTCATTGCCACGACCGGCGAACCCGTGATCGCGGCCAGCGCGTCGTACAGGACAACAATGGCCGGCCAATCGGTTCGACCGGTCACCCGCCGCGCGGCATGCACCGACTGCACCGCTGCCTCAAGCTGGTAGCGCCCGGATCGCCGCATCGCAGCCGCCTGCAACAGCAGCGCTTCGGCATCGTCGATCAGCGCAGCGTCCCACGCCGCCATGTCCTGCTCCGCCAGCGGCACATACTCGCCCGCAGCGTTTCGACGCGCGCCGCGCCGCGCCTCGGTGTGCAGCATCAATGACACGAGCCCCAGCACCTCGGGCTCAGCGGGCAGCAGCGAGACAACCAATTGCCCCAGCCAGATCGCCTCCTCCGCGAGGCTTCGCCGGCGGCTGTCGGTGCCGGCGGGATCGGCCCAGCCTTCGGCATAGGCCGCGTAGATCGCGTCCAGCACCGCCTCCAGCCGTTCGGCCAGTTCGGCTCGCTCCGGGACGCGGAACGGTATCCCGGCCTGGCGGATCTTTGCCTTTGCCCGGACCAGGCGCTGCCCCATCGCCGCCGGTGCGACCAGGAACGCCGAGGCGATCGCGCCGGCGTCGAAGCCGAGTACCGTCTGCAGGATCAAAGGCGCCCGCACAGCGCGGTCGATTGCCGGATGCGCGCAGGCGAACATCAGCGCCAGGCGCTCGTCCGGAATGTCCGCCTCGCGCAATCCGGCCTCCTCCAACTCCTCGGCGATGATCTGCAGATGCCCGGTGGATGCGTCGCGATGGCCGCGCCGCCGTGCCGCGTCGATCAGCTTTCGCCGACCCACGGTCGCCAGCCACGCTTCCGGCCGATCCGGCACGCCGCGGCGTGGCCACTCCGCGAGCGCCGCGGCAAAGGCGTCGGCCAGGGCATCCTCGGCCGCGGCGACATCACGCGTGCGGGCGGTGAGCCAGGCGACCAGCCGCCCGTAGCTGCGGCGCGCCACCGTCTCGGCAGCCGCCCGCGCGGCGTCCGCGCCTTGCTCCACCGCCCGTCGCACGGCCTACATCGTCCAGATCGGACGGACCTCGACCACGCCATAACTTGCAGCGGGGCAGCGGGCCGCCCAGGACAGCGCAGCGTCGAGGTCGGCCGCCTCCAGCATATAGAATCCGCCAAGCTGCTCACGCGTCTCGGCGTAGGGGCCGTTGAGCACCTCGGTCTTGCCGTTGGCCACGCGCACCGTGGTGGCCGAACCGGTCGGTCGCAGTCGATCGCTGGCGAGGTGGGCGCCGGATTGGATCATCGCCTGGGTGTAGGCCTGATAGGCGGCGATCATCTGGCTGGACTCCGCCTCGCTGATGGTCTGCATTGCGGCTTCGTTGCTATAGATCAGCAGCATGTATTTCATGACCCTGTCCCTCATCGGTTGCGGCCGGCATCATGCCTGCCGCAGCGATGACGTTCGAGCCGGGCCGATTTCGACACCGTGGGAATCATGGCGCGGCAAAGACGCGGCCAGTCCGGCTGGCCGCGTCGCCGCCAGAAGGGGCCGGCGCGTCGTCCGTCAGGTCACGACGAGATCCGACGTGAAGACGTGCCCCTTGGTCTCCGGGCTGACCAGCAGCGCGATGACCACGCTGACCAGTCCGAACGTGGTGCCGACCAGCATCGGGATGGCAAAGCCCATCTGATAGTCCACGGCGAAGTAGGTCAGGATCGGCGCCACCGCCCCGCCGAAGATCGCCGCCTGGTGGTAGCAGAAGGCGCTCGCTGTCGCGCGCACCTCGGTCGGGAACCGTTCGGTCAGGTAACTCGGCATCTGGCTGTACATCGCCCCGGCGAACACGCCCTGCAGCAGGAAGCCCAGGACGATCCAGGTCGGGTCCACGGTCAGCAGATAGATCGGCGTCACGAAGATGCCGACCGCCGCAGGAATGATCATCGACCACCGTCGGCCGAGTACGTCGCCGATCCAGCCCCAGAATCCCATGGCGATGAAGCCGATCAGGTTGGCGAGCGCCAGCGGTGCGCCGACCATCAGCGGCCCGAGGCCGAGATCCTTTTGCAGGTGCGTCGCGAACAATGCCCAGATCGAGTAGTAGGTGACCATGCAACTCGCCATCCACCAGCAGGCGGTCAGCGTGTTGCCGAGGAACTGCCGCTTGAAGATGACGAACAGCGGCGCCCGCACCTCGCGTCCCGACTCACGCTGCTTCCTGCGGTTCTCCAGCCATACCGCCGGTTCCTTGACGTATTTGCGCACCCAGACGACGGCGAGAGCCGGCAGGATGCCGATCCACAGCATGCCGCGCCAGCCGATGTAGCTGTAGAACAGGCCATAGACCACGCTGGACAGCAGGAAGCCGAGACCCCAGGAACCTTGCAGGATGCCGCTCATGAATCCGCGTGAGCGCACCGGCCAGGATTCCATCGCGAGCGATGCGCCGGCCGGCCATTCAGCGCCCATGCCGATGCCGAGCAACGCGCGGAAGAAGAACAGAAATGCGAAGCTCGGCGAGAAGCCGGCGATGAAGTTGCAGATCGAGTACCACAGGATGGAGATCATCAGCGGGATCTTGCGTCCCACACGATCCGCCAGCCAGCCCGATGCGGTGGCGCCGACCAGGCGCAGCCACAGCGTGATGGTGAACACCGCGGCGACCGCAGTCAGCGGCACGTTAAATTCCTGCGAGATCGGTACCATGATCAGCAGGAAGATGGTGAAATCGAATGCGTCGAGGGTCCAACCCAACCAGGCGGCCCACCAGGCAATCCATTGATCCTTGGTCGGCTCCTTCCACCATGGAATGGGCGCAGTTGTCCCAGCGGCTATTGCCATGTTCTTGTGCCTCCCGCAGTGCGTTTACGAATTGGACGAACGGCTCGTCACGGTGCGTACACGAACGTCGATCGCGGGGCGGCGCCTTCGCTGCCCCGCAGCGCGGCACGAAAAGCGATGTCGACCGTAGGGGAGGCGATGGTCTTTGGTCAGTCCGGCGTTTCCCACACGCCGACATCGGGATTCTCCTGACCATGACGCGGCTTAATCGCGAGAGGGAAAGGAATTGCCATGCCTGAGCGTTTCGACACAGCGACGCTTGATAGCCTGCGTACGACCGAGGAGGTCGGCATCCGCACCAGCAGGAATCCAGCCCGGCCGGTCGTCATCTGGATCGTCGTGGTGGACGATGCGGTGTTCGTGCGCTCGTTCCGTGGGGCGAAAGGGCGGTGGTACGGCGCCGCCGACACCGATGGACGGGCCGTGCTGGCGATCGGCGATCGGCAGCTCCCGGTTCGGGTGACAGCGGTGCCCGACACCCGGGTCATCGAAGCTGTCAGCCAGGCGTTCCTCACCAAATACGCCGCCAGTTCCTATGCGAAGGAAATGGTGCGCACCGAGACATTGGCGACGACGCTGCGGCTCGACCCGGTGTGATGCGGGGAGGCGCCGTCGGATTTGGTAGGACGGAAAAGCGCAGCGTATTCCGCCCTACGATGTCTCTACCGTCCAACTCCAGCGTTGCACCTGCGTGGCGGTCGCCGGGTCTACCACCATCGGTCCCTTCACCTCGATCGAGCGGAACCGCCGTGCCGTGAAGCCGGCGGAAAAATGCCCGGCCGGCATGGCCGCCTTCTGCTTCAGCAGAGCGAGGAACTGGCGCGCGTCCGGCACCTCCTCCCACACACTCGGCAGGAACAGCGAGCGGCGGCCGGCATCCTCGATGATCAGCCCGTCAACGCCGGGGCGGAGCTGTGCGAGCAGATCGGCTTCGCTGGTGAACTGCATCGCCGCCGCGGACGTCAGCACGGAGACCGAGAGCGCCAGCCCCTGCAGTTCCAACGGATGCAGCCGCGGGAAGCGCCAGTCCCTGAAGGCGGCATTGAATGCGTGCTGCACGACGTCGGTGATCAGCGGACGATGGGCGACCGCCGAGCCGATACAGCCGCGCAGTTGGCCGTTGCGGTGCAATGTGACGAAGGCCGCGCCCGGCGCGGCCAAAAGCGGCGGCAGGTTGCCATCGGCGACGACATGCGGCGCCTGCCCGGTATCCAGCCCGAACACGATCGCCCGCCGCGCCAGCTCCAGCAAGGTCGGCGCCATCGCCTCGATCGCGGCGCGCTCGGCATCGACCGGTTCGGCAGGCTCGAACAGCGCCCAGGCGCCGTAGCCGACCACGCGGTCGCGGCCGCCGGCAGTGTCGCCGGAATTGCGCAGGTCGAGGCGCTCGATCGCCAGGCCGCGGCGGCGAGCCGACACCAGCAGGCCGCGCGTGGGGACCGCACCGCAGGCGCGGGCCGGCGTGATGGGATCCGGGTCGAGGCGCTCGATCGCTTCAGCGGTGAACTGGTCGGATTGCTGGCAGGCAGCGTAGTCCAGGTAGTGCGACAGGTCGGTGGAGACCACGATCAGCGTCTCCGGGCCGCCCCATACCGCGTCCAGTACAGCGGCCACCGCCTCGGGCGGGGTATCGCCGGCGACGATCGGCACCAGGCGGAACTCGCCCAGCACATGCCGCAGGAACGGCACGTGCACCTCGAGCGCGTGTTCGCGCTGATAGGCGGCGTCGAGCTCGCCGACCATGGGAAGTGCGCGCAGCCGGGCGATGGCGTCCCTGTCCAGCGGTACCGTGCCGGTCGGCGTGGCCCAGGCTTCGGCGGTGTCCACTGCCAGGCCGCGGAACGCGACGTAGTGCGATGGCCCGATCAGCACCACCCGGCTGATCCGCCCGCGTGCGGCGGCCAGGCGGGCATAGGCGCGAGCGGCAATGGCGCCCGAATAGGCGTAGCCGGCGTGCGGCCCGATGATCGCCTTGGGATGCGCCGGAGGGACGTCGTTGGCAGCCTCGGACAGGAACCGGCTGAGCTGTCGCTCCAGCACATCGGGTTCGGCCGGGTAGAAGGTTCCGGCGACGGCGGGCAGGCGGATAGCGGCCAAGGCGCGTGCCTTCACTGCAAAACTGCGGCACACTGCATAGCATGGATACCGCGATCGAGGGCGCGCTTTTCCCCGCGCGCTACTGGCATGCGCTGGCAGACGGCCGCATCCAGTGCGACGTGTGCCCGCGATTCTGCAAGCTGCACGAGGGCCAGCGCGGCCTCTGCTTCGTCCGCGCCCGGCAGGACGATGCGATGGTGCTGACGACCTACGGTCGGTCGTCGGGGTTCTGCATCGACCCGATCGAGAAGAAGCCGCTGAACCATTTCCTGCCGGGAACGCCGGTGTTCTCGTTCGGCACCGCGGGCTGCAACCTGACCTGCAAATTCTGCCAGAACTACGACATCAGCAAAGCGCGAGAAATCGATAAGCTGAACCAGGACGCGACGCCGGCGATGATCGCCGGTGCGGCGCGTGAACGCGGCTGCCGGTCGGTGGCGTTCACCTACAACGATCCGGTGATCTTCCTGGAATACGCGGTGGACACTGCGCGCGCCTGCCACGACGCCGGACTGAAGACGGTGGCGGTAACCGCCGGCTACATCACGCCCGCGGCGCGCGGCGAGTTCTACGCGCATATCGATGCGGCGAACGTCGACCTGAAGGGCTTCACCGAGCCGTTTTATCGCAACCTGTGCGGCGGCCGGCTGTCCGACGTGCTCGACACGCTGGTATGGCTCAGGCGCGAGACGAATGTATGGCTGGAGGTCACCACCCTGCTCATCCCCGGCGAGAACGATGGCGACGCGGAGATCGGCGCGCTGTCCGCCTGGTTCGCCGCCGAACTCGGTCGCGACGTGCCGCTGCACTTCACCGCGTTCCATCCCGACTGGCGCATGCGCGATCATCCGCCGACGCCGCCCGAGACGCTGACGCGCGCGCGGGCGATCGCGATGGGGCACGGGCTGCGCTATGTCTATACCGGCAACGTGCATGATGCGGCGGGGGGCAGCACGTACTGCCATGGCTGCGGCGCGCTGCTGATCGGTCGCGACTGGTACGAGCTGAACGGCTGGGAGCTGGACGCCGCCGGCCGCTGTCGTACGTGCGGTACCGTGGCCGCCGGCGTGTTCGAGGCTCAGCCCGGCACGTGGGGACGCAAGCGCCAGCCGGTGACATTTCGTCGCTAGAGTGTCGTCCGGCTGACATGTGAACGCAGTCAGCCCGCAAACGCTTCAGCTTCGCCGTTGTTTCATCAGGCTGTCATCGAATCTCCATCGAACACAGCTACCCATCGCCCATCGGTGCCGCGGGCGGAAGGCGCATGAGCGGTTGTCCCATGCGGATCGAGGCCCCCTCGTGGATGTTGTCCGCCAAGGTGAAGCCATTTGGCGCGAACACGATGATCGTCGAACCATGCTGGAACCAGCCCATCTCCTGGCCTTTGTCCAGCGCGACGTCCAGTGGGATGGTGCGGGGGCCGTCGCGGCGCAGCTCGGTGCACGTATCGAGGAAGTTGAGGCGGATGCTTGCCACCAGGATCGCCGCGACGGGAACCAGCGTGATCGTATGACCGGAATGCAGTATGGTCCGGATCGGCGCGCGCTCGTTCTTGCAGAACAGGTTTTCGATGCGCTTGAGCGCGATCGGATTGACGTTCCACGTATCGCCGGAGATGTAGGTCACGGACTCCACGCGGCAGTCATGCGGCGCATGGAATCGGTGGTACATGGCGGAGGTCAGCCGCAACGTGACATAGCAGCCGTGCCGATAAATCGCGGCGTGTTCGGCGTTGCCGAGCAGGTCGCGCAACCGATAGGGGAAGCCCTTTATCTGCAGGACCTGGCCGTCCTGCACCGATCCGGATGCCCCGACGATGGCATCGCACGGACTGACCAGCAGGTCGGGGTCGCCATCGACGGGACGCGCGCCGTCCTTGAGCCGGCGAACGAAGCAGTCATGCAGACTGCGGAAGCGTTGTGCGCGCGCGTCGCTGAGGTCCAGATCGGCGAACAGGCGCCAGACACCAATTGACACAGCGCGGACCAGAGGATGCTCGATTTGGCTGAACCAGCCGAAGAACCGCGTGGCCACTCGTCTTGGGATGCGGTTGGTCAGCAGGAAGTTGATGTCTTCCTGCTGGGTGATCCTGGCAATCGTGGAACGCAGTCCGATCATGCTATCGGCCTACTGTCGGAAGAGGTCATGCAACGGCCATGGCGCTGACGATGCTTGCAGCCTACGCCGCCGGCGCGACGGCGCTGACCGGTTCGCTGGTGGCGGCCAAGCGACGGCTCGCATTGTCGAAAGCGAAGCATCCGTCGCTCACGGGACATGCGCGGCTCGCGCGGCGGGTTGCGTCGTTGATCCCGTTCTACGAGTACGACGAACAGCGGTTCTTCCGATCGGACAACCCGCCCGACAACGTCGCGGCGCAGCGCAGGGATGGATTCCAGCGCCTCGCTGCCATCTACCGCGAACGGTTTGCGCAGACCAGCGCGCTGACGGCTGCGGTGCAGAGCGGGGCTTCCGACCTGCAGTTCATCTCTGCCTATCGGGTTCCCTTCCAGTATAGCCGTATTGTCCGTCAGCATTTCGCCGCCGGCTCGGTGCTGAATTCGTCGAACGATGTCACTGTCCGCGATCTCGACGGCAACGTGCTGTACGACTTGGCCAACTCCTACGGCGTCAACCTGTTCGGCTACGAGTTCTACAAGGAATGCATGGCGCGCGGTGCGGAGCGGGTGCGCGACCTTGGGCCGGTGCTTGGTTCGTATCATCCGGTGGCGGCCTACAATATCGAGCGCATCCGGCAGATTTCCGGCCTCGACGAGGTGTCGTTCCACATGTCCGGCACCGAAGCAGTGATGCAGGCGGTGCGGCTGGCGCGCTATCACACCAGGCGTTCGCATCTGGTCCGCTTCTGCGGCGCCTATCACGGCTGGTGGGGCGATGTGCAGCCTGGCATCGGCAATCCTGTGACGGCACGTGAAACCTACACGCTGGCCGAGATGTCCGAGCAGACGCTGCATGTGCTGCGCACGCGCCGGGACATTGCCTGCGTTCTGGTCAATCCGTACCAGGCACTGCATCCGAATATGGGGCCGCCGGCCGATTCGGCGCTGGTGGACAGCGGCAGGACCGCGCATGTCGATCGGGAAGCCTATGCGCGCTGGCTGCAGCAACTGCGCGCAGTGTGCAGCGAAAGAAAAATCGCGCTGATCTTCGACGAGATCTTCGTTGGCTTCCGCCTGGCACTTGGCGGGGCGCAGGAGTATTTCGGCGTTGCGGCCGATCTCGTCACCTACGGCAAGACGCTCGGCGGCGGGTTTCCGGTCGGCGTGCTGTGCGGCCGCCACGAATGGATGAAGCGCTATAGCGATGACCGTCCGGTGGATATCTGCCTGGCCCGGGGCACGTTCAACGCGCATCCTTACGTCATGGGTGCGATGAACGAGTTCCTGCATCGCCTGGAAACGCCGGAGATGCTGCAGCTTTACCAAGACCTGGACGAGTGCTGGAACGAACGTGCCGAGAGGCTCAACCGTTTGCTCGACGAGGCGAAGTTGCCGGTCAGGGTGGTCAATCTCTCGTCGATCTGGACGGTGTGCTATACACGCCCGTCCCGCTACAATTGGATGTTGCAGTACTATCTCCGTGCCGAAGGATTGGCGCTGAGCTGGGTCGGCACCGGTCGCCTCATCTTCAGCCTGCGGTACAGCGATGCGGATTTCTCCGCTGTCGTGGACCGGTTCCTGGCGGCGGCGAGGGCGATGGAGGCCGACGGCTGGTGGTGGACGGATCACGCCAGCAGCAACCGATCGATCAGGCGGCAGGTGCTTCGCGAGATACTGGCCAGCTATGCGGCGCGGTTCGGAGGGCGGCTACGCGCCGGCATGACGGGCGCGCGGTAACGGCGTTCCATCATTCTACGGGATGGCCGGCATAGGCTTCCTCGGGTCCGAAATCGAACAGCTCGCCGCGCAGCAGGTAACTCGGCGCCCGATAGTACAGCTTGATGTCATGGAACGGGTCGGTGACGATCTTGGTGGCCCAGACCAGCCCGGTCTGCACATCCTTGATCTTGAACAGATGCACTGTGCGGAACAGCAATCCGCCGATGCCGATGGCGAGCCACAGATATCCGACGTGGCGCACGAACTCGCCTACCGTGTGATGCGGCTCGACCATGTGCAGCATCGTGGGATCGACCAACAGCCATAGCGGCGACAATGCCCAGATCGCCATGAGGACGATCTTCCGGCGAAGATTGTAGCCGACCTTGATCTGCTCCTTGTATTCGTGCGTTGCCTGGTTGACGGTGTCGTAGCACTTGGGCTCGAAAAAGAAGTGCCCGGCCTGCCGGCTGGTCATCGACACCAGCCAGCCCGTCAGCGCGGCCGCGGCCGGATCCCTGAACGCCAGCAGGTAGGCGCAAACGAAGCTTGTGGCGCTGAGCAGATGCAGCGACTGATTGATCCGGCTGTGATGGTAGTAGCGATGGTCGTCCCACCGTTGCACCTTCAGCAGTTCGCGAAACCCACTCATAGTGATCCCTTCACAACCATCGACACACGGTAGTCCCTGGCAATCCGCCATGGCATTTGGCGGTGGTCATGCATCACTGCAGCCGCGCGCCGTCGGCAAATTTGGCAAACCGGATCAGCGAGAAATGCCCCAACGGTGGGATGGACCGCCGCTCGACCAGGTGCACCGTGGGCAGGCCTGCTGCCCAATGGAGGTAGCGTTCCCACGGGAATTCCGTCCGAAAGCCCAGCCGGCTTGTCACCGGCATCAACCGCTTTTCCACTGCGGCACGCAGCCCCGCGTCTGCGCCGATGCGGCTGGTGATGACGATTTCGCCACCGGGCCGCAGGACACGGGCAAACTCGTCGAGCGCCTTCTCCGGATTCGGAACCGCCGTGACGACATATTGGGCCACGACAACGTCGAAGGACGAATCCGGAAAATCCAGACTCTCGGCATCCATGACCGCGAGCCCTTCGACGTGGTCGAGGCGCATTCTCGCCACCCGCTCGTGCGCCTTGCGCAGCATCTCCGCCGAGATGTCGACGCCGTATACCGAATTGCCGCTTGCGTATCCGGGGAGCGAAAGTCCGGTGCCGACGCCGACCTCCAGGATACGGCCACCAATGCTCTCTGCTGCGGCGATCGCTGCGCGGCGACCGGCCCGGAACACGGGACCGAATACCAGATCATAGACGGGTGCCCATCTCCCGTAGGCCTGCACGACCGTGTCTTTGTGAAGCTCAACTGTCATCGCGCGACGCTTGGTTCGCCATTGGCGAGATCGGTCAAAGGGCACCCGGACAGCGCATCAACCACCTCATCCTGCGAATCGGCCTGTCGCGGCAATGATTGCATTGGCTCCTGATGGAGACACGTGATGCTTTCGTGAAGGCGTCAGGCACAATTTGCTGTCAGCGAACTGTCAGTCTGGTGGTGGCGCTACGCTCCAACCATGCGTCCGGCGCCTTCGATCACTGCATCCCAGTCATCGACTTCACGATTCACCGGCGCCACCAGCACATGCTGCACGCCGGCCGCCGCATACGCCGCCAGCCGGTCGCGCAGCTCGCCCTGGTCCTTGCCGTTCCACTGCATCCGCATCGACACGGTGAAATCTGCACCCGGCCTCTCGGCACGCAGCCGCTTCACCACCGGCGCGGCTTCCTCCGGCGTTTCACGGCTGCCATGCCAGCCATCGGCGATGCGCGTCGTGCGCTTCAGCGCGGCGTCCGAACTGCCGCCGATCCACAGCGGAATATGGCTGATCGGTTGCGGCAGCATCGTCATGTCGGCGATCTTCGCCGGAATGTATTTCGCCTCGAACGTCACAGGGTCCTGTGACCACACCGCGCGCATCATCGCGATGCCTTCGTCCATGCGCCGTCCGCGCTCTTTGAACGGCACGCCGAGAGCAGCGAATTCCGGCTCCAGCCAGCCCACGCCGGCACCCAGGATCAGCCGCCCGTTGGACAGGTTGTGCAACGTCGCCAGTTCCTTCGCCAACGGCAGCGGATGGCGCATCGGCAGCA
>DATAPW010000377.1:0-38901 GCA_036265005.1 Acetobacteraceae bacterium
GGATGGTCACTTGGTCTTCTCCTTGAGCTGAAGGGTGACCCTCCATGCTCAAAGCCTGACCAAATCCCGCTCAACCTCTCACTGCCGCCCTCGTACGCACCGACCTCGCCCCAAGCGTTCTCCCGCGAAGCGGGTTCGTGCGTGGGTGGATGGCGGCCTGTCCGGTTATGGTCACGTTTCGATGTGGAGCAGACTTTTGCATCGGACTTCTGCATCGGTGCCTGTTTTCAGTTTCAGAAGTCGTTGTCAGCAAGCCTTGCAGGGTGTCCATACCGTCAGCGAACAGCCTGCGGCCGCTTTTCGGACGTCGTTTGCGCTCCTTGATTGACGGGGTCAGGTGGGGCTAAAGCGCCGGGCTGGCACAGTGCTCGCTTTGAGCCGTTGCACACTAGAAAAGCCGCCGCTCGGGTCACGCCGTTCGGCGCTGCGCCTATGTCCGTCATTCCGGAGCCCTCGTCATGGGACCGGAAAGCTGACGCTTGTTCAGCGTGGCCAGCGGGAGTCATCGAAAGAGTCCCATTGCTCAACGACCGAAGCTAGCGGCCGACCGAGAGCTTCCTTGTGCGTCTCCGACAAATTCGGCTTCAGGGAATGACGGCGGCGATGCTCTGCATCAACTTTCGCGCGTCGCACTTGACAGTCCTGCCTGCGCTTATGATACTTCGCCACATGGTGAAGTCTCAGGGATCGCAACTCGACCGGACATTCGCCGCACTCGTTGACCCGACGCGGCGGGCTATCCTTGTTCGTCTCGAGCAAGAAGGCAGCTTGTCCATCGGTGAGCTCGCGCGCCCCTTCCCGATCAAGCTTCCGGCAGTGATGAAGCATCTCGACGTGCTGGGCACGGCTGGGCTCATCACGCGTTCAAAGACGGGCCGTACCGTCGCGGTGCGTCTTGCACCCGAACCCATGAAAGACGCGATGGACTGGCTGCGGCGCTACGAGCGGTTCTGGTCGCCACGCCTCGATCGGCTCGCCGCCTATGCGGAAGCAGAGGAGGCGAAGGCCGGATCGATGAGGACACTTGAGGATACGCCATGACGAGCCTGACCTTGGTGCGCCGCATCGCGGCCCGCCCTTCGATCGTCTTTGAGGCGTTGACGACGCCTGACGGCATCGCCTGCTGGTGGGGCCCCGACGCCGGACCAGTGCTTTTTGCGGAAGCCGATGTCCGGGTGGGTGGGCCCTTCCGGGTGCGGTTCCGGATGCTCGACGGCAGCGAGCATGAGAGCAGTGGCGAGTATACCGAAGTCGTCAAACCGACCCGTCTGGCGATGACCTGGCGTTGGACCCACGGGGGCGACCCGGCGGAATCGGGCGGAGAATCGCTTGTAGAGATCGATCTACGCCCGATCGGTACCGGGACTGAGCTCACCTTCACGCATTCGCGTCTGCAAACCGAGACAGCGCGAGACAGCCATAAGAAGGGCTGGAGCGGCGCGCTCGACAAACTGGAGCGGCATCTTGCCAACGGCCGGCCCTGAAGAATAGCGGGGCATTTCCCCGGTCGGAATAACCGGGCCGCGCGCGGCTTCGAAACAGCAATCTGGAGAGTAATGTGCTTCCGACGATCACCACCTTCGGCTGGGTGCCTGAATTCGCCCGCGGTTTTGTTCGCGATATGCGCCCGCGCTGGGCCTTCGAAGAAGTCGGCCAGCCCTATGCGGTCAAGCTGATCACAGATTCGAAGAGTCCCGAACATCGCCGTTCGCAGCCGTTCGGCCAGGTACCAACCTACCGGGACGACGAGGTTGCGATTTTCGAATCCGGTGCCATCGTGCTGCGCATCGCCGAGCGCGCAGGCAAGCTGATTCCCTCGGACCCTGCCGCGCGCATGCGCGCGCTGCAATGGGTCGCGGCGGCGCTCAATTCGGTCGAGCCCTATGTCATGGCGCTCGCGGTCAACGACATATTCGAAGCGGATCGCGAATGGTCCCAGGCGCGCCATGTCAAGGTGGTCGATGACCTGAAGACACGGCTCGACGATCTCGCGGCCGCGCTCGGCGACAAGGATTGGTTGGACGGCACCGAGTTCACCGTTGGCGACCTGGTGATGATTTCCGTGCTGGGCGGGCTGCGTCGCACCGCCGCACTCGCCGACCTTCCGCGCCTCGCCGCCTATGTCGCACGCGGCGAAGGGCGGCCGGCGCACATGAAGGCAATGGCCGACCACATGGCGACCTTCGATGCGCCCACCCCAGGCTGTCTGTCATCCGCCCGAACCTAGGAAGGAAACATGACGATGTATTTCCAAAGTGTGGTGATCCCCGTGAAGACCGGGAACAAACAGGCGTTTCTCGACATGGCGAACAAGATGTCATCGATTTTTGCCGAGCACGGCGCCACGCGCAGCGTCGAGTGCTGGGGCGACGATTTGATGGACGGCAAGGCCACCGACTTCAGGAAAGCCGTGCAGGCCACCGATGAGGAGACCGTCGTGTTTTCCTGGGACTGCTGGCCCGACAAGGCGGCATATGACGCGGCGATGAAGAAGCTCATGGCTGACGATCGAATGAAGCCCGACGGCTCGATGCCGTTCGACGGTCGGCGGCTGATCTATGGCGCGTTCGAGACGTGTTTCGACACCGGCGGTGCCAGCAGGTTCGGCTACCTTGACGGCATGGTCGCCAGCGTTCCGGACAGCAGTCGCCAGAAGTTCGTCGACGACGCAGCCAAGATGGCCACGCTGTTCCAGGAGAAAGGCGCGCGGCGTCTGGTGAACAGCTGGGGCGTCGATGTGCCCAGCGGCAAAGTCACCGATTTCAGGCGCGCCGTGCAGGCGAGGGATGGTGAGACGGTCATCGTCGGCTGGATAGAATGGCCCGACAAGCCGACACGCGACCGCGGCATGGGCGAACTGATGCAGGACCAGCGCATGCGCGAGACGCCTCCGGCATGGAACGGGCAGCTTGCGATCTTCGGCGGATTCACGCCGATCCACGACACCGCTCACGCATAGGAGGCTCCGTCATGGACATCACCAAAAGCAAGATCGCGACCTGCCTGTGGTTCGACCACGGCCAGGCTCGCGAGGCGCCCGAATTCTACGCTGCGACCTTCCCCGACAGCCATGTCGGCGCTCGCCTTGCGGCACCGACCGACTGTCCCGCCGGCAAGCGGGGTGACGAACTCACCGTCGAGTTCACCGTGCCGGGGATGCCGTTTCTCGGTCTCAATGCCGGCCCAAACGTCACGTTCAATGAGGCAATTGGCTTTCAGGTTTATACCGACAGCCAGGAAGAGACCGATCGTTTCTGGGACGCGATCGTCATCCATGGCGGGCGAGGAATCGCAATGCAGCTGGTGCAAGGACAAATTCGGTGTGTCCTGGCAGATCGTGCCGCGCGCGCTGGGAAGCCTGTCGCATGAGCCTGCAGCTCTTCGGCCATCCCTTCTCGTCCTACACCATGAAGGCACTGATCGCACTCTACGAAAACCAGACGCCATTCGAGTTCAGAATGCTCGGCCCGATCATCCGGAGAACGGTGCGGAGCTGGCGGGACGCTGGCCGGTCGCCAAATTCCCATTGCTCGTCGACGGTGAGACGACGGTGTTCGAAACCAGCGCCATCATCGAACATCTCGCCGCGTCCCACACTGGGCCGGTGCCGTTGATTCCGTCCGATACGAAAGCGGCCGTGCCGGTACGGATGCTCGATCGCGTTTTCGACAATTACGTGAAGGGTCCGATGCAGGCCATCGTGGGCGATGCGCTCCGCCCAGAAGGCGCGCGCGATCCTCATGACGTCGCACAGGCCCGCACCACGCTCGATACAATTTTCGCTTGGCTTGACCGTACGTTGGCCACGCACCAATGGGCGGCCGGCGATGCTTTCACATTGCCGGACTGCAGCGGCCGCGCCTGCGCTGTTCTATGCCGATTGGACGCACCCGATCGGTCAGGATCTTACCACGCTGAAAGCCTACCGCGCGCGCCTGCTCGGACGTCCCTCGTTTGCGCGTTGCATCGACGATGAGGAACTGCATTTCGTAACAACCGGAATTGGGAGCGTGGGGAGACAACCAGTGTTCCCAAATGTCTGCCTCAGGATCACCAGGTTGACGCCCCTATGACTGTGTCGGGACGGCTACCGTCTTCCAGCCTGGCACAAGCCGCATTTCAATTTCATCGCTTGGCTGTACACGCGTGTCGGGTTGACGTTCTTTCCTCGTCCTCTGAAGGCACTCAGGAGTCAAAACCATGCCTGAACCTGTCAACACTGAAGAAACCCGTATTAAGGCCCTTCTCGAAAACTGGGCGGATGCGGTCCGCCGGCATGATCTTCCCGCCATCCTCGCTCATCACGAGCCGGACATGGTGATGTTCGACCTGCCGCCGCCTCTGCAATGTAAGGGCATCGAGGCCTACGAACAGACCTGGGAACTGTTCTTCCGCTATCACAAGCCCGGAACGGCGTTTAACATCCAAGAACTCGCCGTGATCGCGGGCAAAGACGTCGCGTTTGCGACCGCGATCATGCATTGCGGTCCAGACTCGTCGAGTAATCCAGCGGACAAAGACGGTTTCCTCTTCCGATTGACTGTGGGTCTGCGGAAAGTTGACGGCGACTGGCGCATCGCGCACGAACATCACTCTGAACCTGCGACCGAGTAAGGGGATTTGCACCTTTGAGTGGGCGGGAAAGGGTGAACCCTGCAAGGAAGACCATCATGCCCGAAACCCATTTGCTAGGCTAAGACCGAATCTCATTGACGATGACCTATGCGTCACGCCGACTGTCATGGCCGGGCGTGGCCCGGCCACCCACGCCTTTTTGGCCGACGCGGTACAGAAGGCGTGAATGGCCGGGACACGCCCGGCCATGACAGCGGGAGCGATGAGTCGCGGTCACTGAACGCTGGCAATAAAACTTCCCGACGTGGCCTTCAGTGGCCCGTGCGGGCGGTGGCGTGACCGTCGGCCGCCGCCGACTGGCGTGTAAATCCTGCGACAAGTTCCTCGATACGGGCCGGATCGGACTGCTCCATCACCCGCCGGGCAAACCGCGCGCAGGCGTCGATCTCCACCGTCCGCACCGCCTGCTTCACCCGCGGCACGGCTGACGCCGCCATGCTGAAGCTGCGCAGGCCGAGACCCAGCAGCAACGGGGTCAGCCGTGGATTGGCAGCCATCTCGCCGCACACGGACACCGGCATGCGCATGCGCAAGGCTGCCTCGGTGGCGAATTGCACCAGCCGCAGCACCGCAGGATGCAGTGGGTCGTACAACTCGGCCACGTCGGTCTCCGCCCGATCCACCGCCAGGGTATAGGCGGTCAGGTCATTGGTGCCGATCGCGAAGAAGTCGGCCTCCAGGGCGAGCGCGTCCGCCGACAAGGCGGCGCCCGGCGTCTCGATCATGATGCCGAGGGGCGGCAGCTTCTCGGCGATCCGCTCGCCGCGGCGGCGCAGTCGCCGCCCCATGCGTTCATAGATCTCGCGGGCCTGCCGCACCTCGGCGACGTTGGTGACCATTGGCAGCATCACCCGCACCGGACCGGCGGCGCTGGCGCGCAGGATCGCCGCAAACTGGGTCTCCAGCAGGCTGGTCTGGCGCAGCAGCAGGCGAATGCCGCGCAGGCCCAGGGCGGGATTGACGTCCAGCACCTCCGGCACGATGCCGGCGGTGGACAGTGCCTCGATGTCCTTCTCGCCGCCCCAGTCGAGCACCCGGATGGCCACCGGATCGCCGCCCATCGCCTCGACGATGCTGCGGTAGGTTTCCGCCTGGGTGTCCTCGTCCGGAATGGTCTCGCGGTTCATGAACAGGAACTCGGTGCGCAGCAGGCCGATCCCTACCGCGCCCGACTGGGCGATCAGCGGCAGCTCCAGCGGCAATTCCAGGTTGGCCTGCAACTCGACCGTCTCGCCGTCCATTGTCTCCGCCGGCAGTCGGCGCAGCCGGCCGAAGCGCTGGCGTTCGCGCGCGAAGGCGGTGACGGCGCGGCGTGCCGCCGCCAGCGTGGCCGTGGTCGGGTTGAGCACCACGGTGCCGGAGGAGCCGTCCACCACGGCGAGATCGCCGGGCTTGATCGCGTGCGCCAGGCCGGTCGCACCCAGCACCGCCGGCACGCCGATCGCACGCAGCATGACCGACGTGTGGCCTTCCGCGCCGCCCTCCTCGGTGGCGACGCCGGCGAGGCGTGACGGATCCAGCAGCGCCGCGTCCGACGGCCGCAGCGCCTCGCTGACCAGCACTGCGCCCACGGGCAGGGCGGCAAAGCTGCGATACGGCGCGCGGGTCAGGTTGCGCACCAGGCGTCGGCCGATCTCGCGCACCTCCTCGGCGCGCCGCTCCACGCTGGCCTGGTCGTCGGCCGGCATCCCCGGCTCCGCCTGCGCCAGTATCGTCGCGGCAATCGCGTCGGTTTCCGCCACCACGGCGCTCTCGGCCGAATACAGGGTTTCCTCGATGCGCTGGCGCACGGCGCGGATCAGTCGCGAAGGGCCCAGCATGCGGATATAGGCGTCGATCAGCGGCGCGATCTCGGCCTGGCTCTCCTCGGGCAGCACGGCCAGCCGGGCCCGCAGCTTGGTGAGCTGATTGCGCGACTGGGCGACCGCTGCGTCCAGGCGGGCGCCCTCCGCGGCACTGTCGGCGGCGAGGATCTTGTGCCGGGTGATCTCGGGCACCGGTTCGGCGGCCTGGAAGACCGGACCGATCGCCACGCCGGCAGACACCGGTATTCCGGAAAACACCACTTCCGGCCGTGGGGCAGCCGGGCGCGGTCGGCTCAGGCGCTTGTGCTGTGGCGGTGGCGGGTCAATCCTGCTCATCGAAGCCGGACTCGACGAGCGCGGCCAGGGCGTCCAGTGCCTCCTTGGCGTCCCAGCCTTCGGCGCGCAGTTCGATGACGGCGTTTCTGCCGGCCCCGAGCATCATCAATCCCATGATCGAGCGGGCCGATACCGATTGGCCGTCGCGGATCACATCGACCGATGCGCCGAAGCGCTCTGCCATCATGACGAACCTGGCGGCGGCCCGGGCGTGCAGGCCGCGCTTGTTGGGCACAGTGACGCTTCGCGTCAGGACCGGCTCGCTGGCAGGGGGGGCAGCTTCTGGTGCGGGATTATCGCCGTCGTCCGGCGTCATCCGCACGCGCCGTTGATCTTGCACCCAGGTAGCACGTGCGAGGCGGCGGCGATGTATTTCCGGCCGGCCTGCTCCGCACAGTTCACCGCGTCGGCCAGCGGCTGGTTGGACCGCACCTTGGCGAGTTTCACCAGCATCGGCAGGTTTACGCCGGCGATCACCTCGACGCCCTTCCGCTCCATCATGGAGATGGCGAGGTTGGACGGGGTGCCGCCGAACATGTCGGTCAGCAGCACGACGCCGTCGCCCTGGTCGCACCGGCCGATACAGGCCTCGATCTCGGCGCGGCGATTTTCGATATCATCGTCGGGGCCGATGCAGACGGTGTCGACGTTCTTTTGTGATCCGACCACGTGTTCCATGGCCGATCGCAGCTCCTCGGCCAGGCGGCCGTGAGTCACCAGAACCATGCCGATCATCGGAAGTGTCGGGCTTCCCTGGAGGGAATTCGTGCTGGACTGCTCATGACGATTTCTCAGGCCTCCTGTGCCTGAACCGACGGGGTTTGCAAGGCCCCGTCGCGATCTTGGTCGGAAATGCCGTTCGGACGTGGCACCGAACGGTCGGTCAGATAGGCTGCTTCATGGCCCTCGCGAGCCAATTCACGGTGCGTCACGTGCAGTCGCCAACCCGGGCCAGCAGCGCCGCCGGAAGCCTGTGTGGCGGCAATCCGGGACGCCAGATGGTCGGCCAGTTTCTCAACCAGATGCACCGAGCGATGCCGCCCACCTGTACACCCAATCGTGATCGTAGCGTATTTCTTGCCCTCTTGGAGGAACCTCGGCAAGAGCAAGTCGATCAAATCAGCCAGCCTGCCGAAGAATGCCGCGAAATCCGGGTCCGCCTCGATGAAGGCGCCAACCTCGAGATCCAGCCCCGTCCGAGGCTGCAATATGGGGTCATAGTGAGGATTACGCAAAAAGCGGGCATCGAATACCAGATCTGCTTCCCGTGGGAGGCCTGACCTATACGCGAATGAGATCAATGAGACCACCATCCGGCTGGCTTCGGCATCACTTCCGGCGCCGAAGTGCCGTTCGATCAGCCGTCGGAGCGAGGCGATCGGCAGTTCCGAAGTGTCAATGACCAGGTCCGCGCCGCTGCGCAATGACGCAGTGAGCATTTCCTCGCGCGCGATGCCGTCGCTCACCCGACCTTGCGGGGCCAGCGGGTGCCGCCTTCTGGTCTCGGTGTAGCGCCGCAGCAGCGTCGTCTCGTCGGCCCAGACATAGACGAGGTCCAGGCGCAGCGCCGGGTTGGCGCGCAGCCGGAACAACGTCTCCAGCAGCAGGCCGGCGTCGAAGCCGCGGCTCCGCGCATCCACGCCGATCGCCAGCTTGCGGTCGCCGCGGCTCACCATGTCGTCGAGCATCCGCAGCGGCGGGTTGTCCACCGCCTCGTAGCCCAGGTCCTCGAGCGTACGCAGCACCGATGACTTGCCGCCGCCGGACAGGCCGGTGACCAGCACCACGCGCAGGCGGTCGGCGGTCATTGCGCGAAGGCTCCCGCGACCTGGCTGACGCGGCCGACCGCGCATTCGAGCGCCAGGGCAATCCGCTCCGGCGCCGATGCCGCGGACGGATCGAGGTGCAGCGCCGGGAGGTCCAGCCTGTCGTATCGCTCGGGCATCGGCAGGCGTTGCGCGACGGCGCCGAGTTCCACCACCAGGGCAAGCCGCGCCGGTGCGACGAACGGCAGGCGCACGATGCCGACCCCGCGTACTTCGAGCAGACCTTCCAGAGGCGGCACCGGGCGCGCCAGACCGTTCACGATAGCCACCCGGTCGTCTGCCACGAGGTCGAACCCGCGGGCAAGCAGGCGCAGCACGAGGTCGGACTTGCCGGAACCCGGCGGCCCAACCAGCAGCACGCCATCGCCGAACCGGCTGGCGCAGCTCCCGTGGATCTGCATGACCGCGCAATCTGGGCCGATACGCGGCGGAAAGGAAGCGGCTTGTCGCCCCGGGGGGAGCGTGCCAGCGTCCGCACCGCCATGATCACCCGAACCATGATTGCCGCCGCCGCCGCCCGGATATCCGGGTATGTCCGTCACACGCCTCTCCTCTGCCTCACCGGTGCGGAGCTGGGATTGGCATATCCGGTAACGCTGAAGCTGGAGCTTCTGCAACATGCCGGCAGTTTCAAACCTCGCGGCGCATTCAACCGACTGCTGTCAGCGCGCCTGCCGGCCGCCGGCGTGATCGCCGCGTCGGGCGGCAACCATGGCGCGGCGGTGGCCTATGCCGCCCGCGCGCTAGGCGCCGCGGCGGAGATCTTCGTCCCGGCACTGACGCCGCAGGCAAAGGTCTCGCGCATCGCCAGCTATGGCGCACGCGTGGTGCAGACCGGTGCGACCTACGCCGAGGCACTGGCGGCTTCGCGCGACCGCCAGGCGGAGACCGGTGCGCTGGAGGTGCATGCCTACGATCATCCTGATGTGCTGGCGGGCCAGGGCACGGTGGGCCGGGAATTCGAGCAGGACGCTCCGGACCTGACGCATGTCGTGGTTGCCACCGGCGGCGGCGGACTGATCGGCGGCATTGCCGCCTGGTACGCCGGCAGCGCCGCGGTGGTCAGCGTCGAGCCGGAGGGCTGCCCCGGCCTGCACGATGCCCTGCAATCCGGCCGGCCGATCGACGCGCCGGTGGGCGGCCTCGCCGCCGACAGCCTCGGCGCGCGCCAGGTGGGATCGCTGATGTTCCCAATCGCTCAGGCGCATGTCGCTGCTGCCCTGCTGGTGCCCGATGCGGCGATCGCCGGTGCGCAGCGATTGATCTGGGACCGTTTGCGGCTGGTTGCCGAACCCGGCGGTGCGACCGCGCTGGCGGCGCTGCTGTGCGGTGCGTTCGTGCCGCCGGCCGATGCCAGGGTCGGAGTGCTGCTGTGCGGCGCCAACGCCGATCCGACAAAGGTGATCGAACCATGAGCGCCGACCGCTATTTGCTCGCCACCGATGCGCGTGGCGTCGCGACCTTGACGCTGAACCGGCCGGAGGTTGCCAACGCCTACGATGAAGACCTGCTGCGCGCGCTGACCGCGGCGCTGCAACGGCTGGCGGACGATGCCGCAGTGCGTGCGCTGGTGATCCGCGGCGCCGGGAAACACTTCCAGGCCGGCGCCGACCTCAACTGGCTCAATCGCCTGTCGCGCCAGGGACCGGAGGAGAACTACGTCGCATCGATCATCACGGTGCGCTTCAGCAAGGTGCTGAACGAATTGCCCAAGCCGACGATTGCCGTGGTGCATGGGGCGTGCTTCGGCGGCGGCTGCGGCATCGCATGCTGCGTCGATATCGCGTTGGCGACGCGGGATGCGCTGTTCGGCATCAGCGAGGTGCGGCATGGCATCGCGCCGACGCCGATCTCGACGCACATGGTGAACGCCATCGGCATCCGGCAGGCGCGGCGCTATGCGCTGACCGGCGAGCGCTTCGGCGCGGACGAAGCGCTGCGCATGGGCATGGTGCATGAAGTGGTGGCAACGGACCGCATGGAGGTGCGGCTGGCCGAAGTGTTGGACGCGATCATCCTGAGCGCGCCGGGCGCCATCGCGCGCACCAAGCTGTCGATGCTGGGCGCCAACCGGATGCTGCTGGACGATCGCGAGGCGGAGCTGCTGGCGCATGAAGGCTGGATGCAGCGCCAGTCGCCGGAAGGCCAGGAAGGCACCTCGGCGTTCCGCGAGAAGCGTAAGCCGGCCTGGTACAAGCCTGTGACGTAGGGCGGAACAGCGCAGCGTATTCCGCCGCGGTGGTGGCGACATGGCGGCGCTTTTCCGCCCTCCGCAAATGCGCCATACCCACGATCGATAGCGCAACGCCTCATCGGATCATTCGCACAATGACCTATTCGATCCTGGTTCGCGATCCGGCTACCGGTGCGCTCGGGGCGGCGGTGGCGTCGCGCTTCTTCGCGGTCGGCGCGATGTGCATCCATGTCGAGGGTGGCGTGGCCGCGCTGTCCACCCAGGCGCTGGTCAATCCGATGTATGCGGTGCAGGCGATGCCCCGGCTGCGCGCGGGCGAACCGGCCGATGCGGTGCTGGCGTCGCTGGTCGGCCCCGATCCCGGCGCGTCGCAACGCCAGTTCCACATCATCGATGCAGCAGGACGCATCGCGCAGCACAGCGGAGCGGATTGCGTCACCTGGGCCGGGCATGTGCGCGGACAGGACGTGTCGGCCGCCGGCAACATGCTGTCCGGACCCGCCGTCGTGCAGCGCATGGTCGAGGCATATCTCGGCTCCGGCGGCAGCATGGCCGAGCGGCTGATCCATGCGCTGGAGGCGGGCGAGGCGGCCGGCGGCGACAAGCGCGGCAGGCAGTCGGCCGGGCTGAAGATCTGCACGCGCGATCCGTACCCCGACCTCGACATCCGCGCTGACGATCATCCCGATCCGCTGGGCGAGTTGCGCCGGCTGTACCGTGTCAGCCTGGAGCGCTTTGCGGTGTTCCGGCGTTTCACGCCGGGTCGCGACAACCAATGGGGCACGCTGGACCGCCGCGTCGTCGATGCCGCGATCCAGCGTGACCGCGTGCTGCCCGAATAACGAATTCACCACCGGGAGGTTCTGATGCGTAGGCTCGCGCTTGGCGTGTTCTGTGCGCTGTCACTGGCTACCCAGGCCTATGCCCAGAGCAAGGTCCTGCATGTCGGCCTGCGCGAGGATCCCGACATCCTCGATCCCACCCTCGGCTCGTCCTATGTCGGACGCATCGTGTTCTCCGGCATCTGCGACAAGCTGTTCGACATCGATGCCAGGCTGAATGTCGTGCCGATGCTGGCGACCGGCTACGAATGGAAGGACCCGACGCACCTGGTGATCCATATCCGCGACGGCGTGCAGTTCCAGGACGGCGAGAAGCTCAACGCCGAGGCGGTGAAATACAAGTTGATGCGCGACCTCACCATCAAGGGCAGCATGCGGCGCGGCGAAGTGAGCTCGATCGACAGCATCGACATCATCGATCCGCTGACCGTGCAGCTCAATCTGAAGGCGCCGGCGTCGCAATTGCTGGCGCAGCTCACCGATCGCGCCGGCATCATGATATCGCCCAAGGCAGCCGAGGCGGCGGGCGACAAGTTCGGCCTGCATCCGGTTTGCGCCGGACCGTTCAGCTTCGACCAGCGCGTGGCGCAGGACCATATCGTGCTGAAGCGCTTCCCCGGCTACTGGGACGCGAAGTCGATCCACTTCGACGAGGTGGATTATCTGCCGAATCCGAATGCCTCGATCCGCCTGGCGAATCTGCAGGCCGGCGCACTGGATATCGTCGAATACATCCTGCCGACCGATGTGCCCGCGGTGCAGCACGATCCCAGGCTGACGACGGCGATCGGCGATTCGCTGGCCTATACCGGCATCACCATCAACACCGACAACGGTCCGGCGCATGACAGCACCCTAGGCAAGAGCGCGCTGGTGCGGCAGGCGTTCGAGCTCGCGCTGGATCGCGAGGCGCTGATCCAGGTGGTCTACAGCGGCATGTTCACGCCGACGGTCCAGGCCAATCCGCCCAGTTCGCCATTCTTCTTCCAGGACCTGAAGCTGCCTGTGCGCGATGTCGCCAAGGCCAAGGCGCTGCTGAAGCAGGCGGGCGTGGCATTGCCGGTGCCGGTGACGCTGACGATTACCAACGGCTCCGACATCCAGCAGGCCGGCGAGGTGATCCAGTCGATGGTGAGCGAGGCCGGCTTCGACCTGAAGATCAAGGCGATGGAGTTCGCATCGTCCCTGCAGGCGGCCTATGCCGGTGACTTCCAGGCCTACCTGATCGGCTGGTCCGGCCGCGCCGATCCGGACGGCAACATGTGGCAGATGCTGCACACCGGCGGGACGTTCAATTACGGCCACTATTCCAACGCGGATGTGGACAAGGCGCTGGACGACGCGCGGACCGTCGCCGCGGTGGACCAGCGGCGGGGGTTCTACGGCAAAGTCTGGGCCCAGGAGCGCACGGACCTGCCGCTGATCTATCTGTGGACTGCGAAGAATATCGTCGGGATGAAGAAGACCCTGACCGGGTTCCAGCAGGTACCGGATGGCCTGATCCGGCTGCAGGGGATGGAGATGCGGTAGGGTCAGGGAGGGGCTTGCTACGCCTTCGGCAACTGCACCACGAAGCGCGCGCCCAGCACGCGGTTGCCGATCCCCTTGCGGTTCTCCGCGGAAATCCGCCCGCGCAGTGCGCCAATGATCTGCCGGCTGATCGACAGCCCCAGCCCGGAATGCTGGCCGAATTTCTCGCCCGTTGGGCGCTCGGAATAGAACCGGTCGAAGATCTGCTCGAGGTTCCCCTCGGGGATCCCCGGACCTTCGTCCTCGACGCTGATCTCCACCATCCCGCCGGCCTCGTGCGCGGACAGCGCGATGCGGCCGCGCGGCGGACTGAATGACTGCGCATTGGCGATCAGGTTGCGCAGCACCTGCACCAGCCGGTCCTCCACCGCCCAGACCATCAGGCTGGCCGGCGCCTCGACCACGACACGCGGGTCGTTCTCGGCATCGCGCGTCGCCTCGTCCAGCTCGCGCAGTGCATGCAGGATCGGCACCACGTCAACCCGTTCGGCCGCAATGCGCGACAGTTCCGCATCCAGCCGCGAGGCGTCGCTGACGTCGCTGATCAGCCGGTCGAGCCGCGTGACGTCCTGCATGATGATGGTCAGCAACTGCTTCTGCCGCGCCGGTTCCTCGATGCGGCGCAGCGTCTCGATCGCGCTGCGGATCGACGACAGCGGATTCTTGATCTCGTGCGCCACGTCGGCGGCGAATTTCTCGATGGCGTCCATCCGCGCCCACAAGGCCTGCGCGGAATCCGACAGCGCGGTGGCCAGCGCACCCACCTCGTCCCGCCGCTCCAGCAATGGCATCGGCACGCTGCCGGCGCGGCCATGGCCCTCGCGCATCTCGGCGGCGACGCCGGCCAGGCGCAGGATCGGCCGCGCGATGGTCAGCGACAGGTACCACGACAGCAGCACGGTCAGCGCCAGCGCCAGCCCGAACAGTGCGAGGATCGAAATCCGCACCACGAACAAACTGGCGTCCACCTCGCGCGCCTCGCGCGTCAGCAGGATGATGCCGACCGTGTGGTGGTCGCGCTCGACCGGCTCGGCGACGGTCACCAGCAGCCGGTTGTCCTTGGTGCGGCGGATATACGGCGGCATCTCGCGGCTCTGGCCGGAGCTGTTGACCCGCAGCTCCTCCTTCACGTCCGGCTGCCATTCGAGGCCGGCCGCGCTCGGGGTCATATCCACCACCAGCGGCGTCGGCGTCTCGTGCGGCAACACCGCAAGCACCTTGTCGTAGATCCAGCCGACCGCACCGACGAACGAGCTGTGCTCCTCGGCAGGCGGCAACGGCTCGGTGTTCACCGCCCCGCTGGGCCCTTCGCGCACCCGGGAATCGGCGATCACGGTGCCATCCGGCGCATACAGCTTGGCCTGCGCGCCAGGCGTCGGGTCGGTGAGCCGGCGCAGCAGCGGGCGCGCGATGTCCGGTACGAGTTTCGGATTGTCCGGGTCGGTGGTGCGCACGGCGCTCTCGCCCAGCGCGCCGGCATAAATCCGCGCCTGCTCGCGCAGTGCCAGCACCTCGGCTTCCAGCAGCCCGTTCTGGTACTGGTCGAGATACAGCAGGGCCGCCACCAGAAGCGCCAGTGGCAGCGCATTCACCAGCAGGATGCGGCGCAGCAACGGCGACACCCAGCGCGCGCGAAATCGCTTCTGCTGCGATACAGCAGGCGGTGCGAGCGCGGACAGGGTGCTGCCGTCGGGCATGGTGGCCCCTCAGTGCTCCTTGTAGCGGTAGCCGATGCCGTACAACGTCTCGATGTGGTTGAAGTCGTCGTCGCCGGTGCGGAACTTCTTGCGGATGCGCTTGATGTGACTGTCGATGGTGCGGTCATCGACGTAGATGTTCTCGCCATACGCCGCATCGATCAGCTGGTCTCGGCTCTTTACCATACCCGGCCGCGCCGCCAGCGCCTTCACCAGCAGGAATTCGGTGACCGTGAGCTGGATGTCCTGGCCATGCCAGATGCACTGGTGCTTGGTCTCGTCCAGCGTCAGTTCGCCGCGGACCATGACACCGCCCGGCGCCGCCCCCGAGCCTTCCGCGCGGCTTGCCTCGTTGCGCCGCAGCAGGGCGCGGATGCGCTCGATCAGCAGGCGCTGGCTGAATGGCTTGGTGATGTAGTCGTCGGCCCCCAGCCGCAGCCCCATCAATTCGTCCACCTCCTCGTCTTTCGACGTGAGGAAGATCACCGGCATGCTGCTGCGCTGGCGCAGCCGCTGAAGCAGTTCCATGCCGTCCATGCGGGGCATCTTGATGTCGAGCACCGCCAGGTCCACCGGCTTGGCATTGAGCGCCTGCAGGGCGCTTTCGCCGTCGGTGTAGGTGCGTACCTGGAAACCTTCCTGCTCGAGCGTCATCTGGATGCTGGTGAGGATGTTGCGGTCATCGTCGACCAGGGCGATGGTCTGCTTCATCGAGGATTCCTTGGGGGGTACAGTCATGGGGGCACTCCGTCCTGCCAGTGATGCGAACCCTCGCACCGAATTGTGGCGCATTGCGGACGGGAGGTGAACGAAATATGGCTGTGCCCCCCGGGAATGCATCGCTGCCCGGCGTTCGCCCGTTTCGCTCGGCGGCGCGGCATTATCTCGCCGGCAGACCACCCTATCCCGGCCGGCTGATCCGCCGCGTGGCGCAGCTTGTTGGCCTGACCGGGGAGGATAGCGTGCTCGACCTGGGGTGCGGGCCCGGCATGCTGGGGGCAGCCTTCGCCCCGCTGGCCGCACACGTGATCGGCATCGACCCTGAGCCGGAGATGCTGCGGGTCGCCGGCGAGGCATTCGGCAGGATCGGGAACCTGCGCCTGACGCAGGGCAGCTCAGACAATTTGTCACCCGAGCTTGGCACCTTCCGCCTGGTGGTGATGGGGCGGTCGTTCGCCTGGATGGACCGGGCCGCGACCCTGCGCCGGCTCGACGGGATGATCGCTCCTGGCGGCGCGGTGGCGCTGTTCGACAGCGAACATCGCGACGAGATGCCGGACAATGCCTGGAACATCCGCTATCGCGCGCTGCGCCATCGCTATGGCGAGGCCAACCCGGCGAACGAGCGCCGGCGCGGCGGTGGCTGGGTACGCCACGAGGCCGTGCTGCTGGAGTCCGCGTTCTGCCGCCTGGAGGCGGCGGTGGTGATCGAGCGCCGCCGGTTCGACGCGCGGACCCTGGTCGATCGGGCGTTGTCGATGTCCAGCACTGCGCCGGAACGCCTGGGAGAGGCGGCCACGTCGCGCTTCGTCGGCGAGATCGAGGCGCTGGTGCGCGAGCAGGCGTCCGACGGGATGCTGACCGAAGTGGTCGAGACCACGGCGCTGGTGGCGCGCCGGGAAGGCGAGGGCGATGCCTGACGATGATCCAGCCTGGGCGGCGCGCAAGCTGCTGCGGGCCGCGCGTGCCGGGACCCTGGCCAGTGCGGCGGCCGGCCAGCCGTTCGCCTCGCTGGTCACGCCGGCCTGCGCCGCAGATCTGTCGCTGCTCCTGCTGCTGTCCGACCTGTCCGAGCACACCAGGCACCTGCGCGCCGATCCGCGATGTTCTGTGCTGGTGGCCGGTACTCCGGACAGCGCCAATCCGCAGACTGCGCCGCGGGTTACCGTCACCGGGCTGGCGGAGATTGAAGCCGAACCGACGCTGAAGGCGCGTTACCTCGCAGTACATCCGTACGCGGCGCTGTATGCCGGGTTTGCCGATTTTTCGCTGTGGCGCATTCGGCCATCGGGAGGCCTGTACGTCGGCGGCTTCGCGCGCGCGGCCCGCCTGCGCGCTGCCGACCTTGCGCCGGAGCCTGCATCTGTTGCGGCCATTGTCTCGGCCGAGGACGGGATCATCTCTCACTGCAACGCTGACCATCCGGACGCACTGGCGGTGATTGCCGGGCAGCCCGGTGCGTGGCGGATGGTCACGGCCGATGTCGATGGCTGTGACCTGGCCGATGGCGAGCGGGTGGTCCGCGTCCACTGGTCGGCGCCGGTGGAGGACGCCGGCGGCGTGCGGCGCGAACTGATCCGACTGGCGCGCGCGGCGCGGATGGGTGGGGGGTCTGGTTGATGGCCGCTACCGGGCGGCTGTAGCGTGCGACGGACAAGAGGAGAAGCATCGTGCTCAAGCTGGGATACAAGGCTTCGGCCGAACAATTCGCTCCATCTAAGCTGCTGGCATTCTCCGTACTGGCGGAGCAGGTGGGCTTCGACTCGGTGTTCGTCAGCGATCACTTCCAGCCGTGGAAGCACACCGACGGCCACGCGCCGAGTGCATTGGTGTGGCTGGGCGCGCTGGGAGCCTCCACGCAGCGCGTGGTGATCGGCACCAGCGTGCTGACGCCGACCTTCCGCTACCATCCGTCGGTGGTGGCGCAGGCTTTCGGCACGCTCGGTGCGATGTTCCCCGGCCGCGTGATACTCGGCGTGGGCACCGGCGAGGGGCTGAACGAGGTGCCGTCGACCGGCATGGTCTGGCCCGACAACAAGGAACGCTTTGCCCGCCTGCGCGAGGCCAACCAGTTGATCCGCAAGCTGTGGGCGGAAGATCGGGTGACCTTCGAAGGCCAGTACTACAAGACCGACAAGGCGACGATTTACGACAAGCCGGACAACCCGGTGCCGATCTACGTGGCGGCGGCCGGCCCGCAGGTGGCGAAATATGCCGGGCGGTCGGCGCAGGGGTTCATCTGCACCTCCGGCAAGGCGTGGAAGCTGTACACCGAGACGTTGCTGCCCAACGTCGAGGAAGGACTGAAGCTCGCCAGCAATCCGCCCGCCCATTTCGATCGGCTGATCGAGATGAAGGTATCGTTCGACACCGACCTCGAGCGCGCGATGCAGGATACCCGTCACTGGGCGGCGCTGGCGCTGACGCCGGAAGAGAAGATGTCGGTCGAGGACCCGACCGAGATGGAGCGCCTGTCCGCCGCGCTGCCGGTCGAGCGGGCCGCCAGCCGCTGGATCGTCTCAAGCGATCCGGACGAGCATATCGAGAAGATCCGCCCGTATATCGAGATGGGCTTCCGGCACCTGGTGTTCCACGCGCCTGGCCCGGACCAGGAGCGCTTCCTGCGGCTGTACAGCGAACAGGTGTTGCCGAAGCTGCGGCGGCGGTTCGACTAGGCCGTCATTGCGAGAGCGCCGCGACGAAGCGATCCCCACCGAGGCTGACCGGGAGGGGGATTGCTTCGCTTCGCTCGCAATGACAATGGATGTGGCATGAGCTCGGCACTCGAACTTCTCGCGCTACCCGGCCTGCCGATGGTGCGCGAAGGCGACGACGTGGCGGCATTGATCGCCGCCGCGCTGGCGCGCGCCGCCCTGGCATTGCGCGATGGCGACGTCGTGGTGGTGGCGCAGAAGATCGTCTCGAAGGCCGAGGGCCGCACGGTCGATCTGGCCACGGTCGAGCCGTCGGCGGAGGCCGTCGAACTGGCGCATGACGTCGGCAAGGATCCGCGGCTGGTCGAGGTCATCCTGAGTGAATCGGCGCGCGTGGTTCGCTCGCGTCCGAACCTGATCATCGTCGAGCACCGCCTGGGCTTCGTGATGGCCAACGCCGGCGTGGACCAGTCCAACGTCGCGCCGGCCGACGGTGTGCATCGCGCCCTGCTGCTGCCGCGCGATCCCGATGCCTCGGCCGAGGCGCTGCGCGCCAGCCTGCAGCAACGCTCCGGCGCGGCGATCGGCGTGATCATCAGCGACAGTTTCGGCCGCGCCTGGCGTCGCGGCACCTGCGGCATCGCGATCGGCGCCGCGGGGCTGCCCAGCCTGATCGACCTGCGCGGACAGCCCGACCTGTTCGGCCGCACCCTGGAGGTCAGCATCATCGGCTTTGCCGACGAGATCGCGGCTGCCGCGTCGCTGCTGCAAGGCCAGGCGGCCGAGGCGCAGCCGGTCATTCTGGTGCGTGGCCTCGCCTGGTCCGCGCCTGTCGCTCCGGCCGCGGAACTGGTCCGGCCGCCGCAGGAGGATCTGTTCCGGTGACGGTGATCGCATTGTCGGGCGGTGTCGGCGGCGCCAAGCTGGCGCTGGGCCTCAGCCGTGTGCTGCCGGGTGACGATCTGCTGGTCATCGCCAACACCGGCGACGACTTCGAGCATCTCGGGCTGTGCATATCGCCGGATATCGACACGGTGATGTACACGCTGGCCGGCCTGGCCAACCGCGAACTCGGCTGGGGACGCCATGACGAGACGTGGTCGTTCATGGAGACGCTGGAGACGGTCGGCGGGGAGACCTGGTTCCGGCTGGGCGATCGCGACCTCGCGGTGCACGTGGAGCGAACGCGCCGACTGCGCGCCGGTGAGTCGCTGTCGGCGATCACCGCGGACCTGTGCCGCCGGCTCGGCGTCGGACCGCGCGTGCTGCCGATGAGCGACGATCCGGTGCGCACGCGGGTGCGCACCGACGAAGGCTGGATCGACTTCCAGGACTACTTCGTGCGGCGGCGCTGCGAGCCGGTGGTGCACGAACTGGCATTCCATGGCGCCGAGGCGGCGCGCGCCCATCCGGATTTCATGGCCGCGTTGACGGACCCGGCACTGAAGGCGGTGGTGATCTGTCCGTCCAATCCGTTCATTAGCATCGAGCCGATCCTCGCGCTGCCGGGTGTGCGTGACGCATTGGCGCAATGCGCCGCACCGGTGATCGCGGTGTCGCCGATCATCGGCGGACGCGCGGTGAAAGGACCGACGGCGAAGATGATGACGGAGTTCGGCACCACCCCGAGCGCAAGTGCGGTGGCGCATCGCTACGCCGACCTGATCGATGGCTACGTCGTCGATTTCGCCGACATGGACCAGGTCGCGGCGATCGGCCCCAGGGTCACCCTGGGGCAGACGATGATGACGACGCTCGCCGATCGCGAGGCGCTGGCACGCACCGTACTGGGCGCCGCCGGCGTGCTGCGGCGCGACTGATGACCACCGATATCTGGGCAGCGGTGCCGGTGAAGGAATTCGTCGGCGCGAAGCAACGCCTCGCAGCGCTGCTGACGCCGCAGCAGCGCCAGGCGCTGGCGGCGGCGATGCTGGAGGATGTGCTTGCGGCGCTCGCCGCTACGCCACTGGCCGGCATCATGGTCAACACCGTCGATCCGGTGGCGACCGGGCTGGCGCGGCGTTATGGCGCGCTTGTGGTGACCGACGGTGCGCGTGACGGCCACACCGGGGCGGTGATGGCGATGGCGCGTATCCTCGATGCGGAAGGCCGCGCGGGGATGTTGACGGTGCCGGGCGACATTCCGCGCGTCACCTCGGCGGAGATCGCAGCGGTGATCGAGGCGCGGCGTCCGGCGCCATCGCTCACCATCGTGCCGGCGCATGACGAACGCGGGTCCAATGCGATGCTGTGCTCGCCGCCGACAGTGATGCCGCTGCGCTTCGGCGACGACAGTTTCCTGCCGCATCTGGCGGCGGCGCGCGCACTGGGGATCGAACCGACGATTGTGAAGCTGCCCGGCATCGCGCTGGATATCGACCAGCCGGCCGATCTGGAGGCGCTGCGCCGCGCGACGCCGCACATGGCGACGCGGGCCATCAGTCTGCTGGAGGGGCTCGCCGCATCGCCCCGGTGAGCGTCGTCGCAGGGTCCGACGGCGGCCTGGCCCGATCCCACCTCACAGTCATGGCCGGGCTTGTCCCGGCCATGACGATTGAGAGTGATTCTACAGACCCTGAAGCACCAGCGCCTGGTAGAACTGGCCGGCCGCCCGTGCGACGCAGGCCGAATCCGGCTCGGTTCCCGCCATCATGGCCGGAACCACCACGCCAAAGACCGCCTGCTGCTGGCCTGACAGGAAGATCGTGTAGGTGATGTTCATGCAGTTTTGCTCGCCACGCAGCCACGGCGAAACCAACAGCTTGGCGCCCTTCCAGGCATCGAACGCCGGCCCGTTGCGCTCTTCGCCGACATAGATGACCTGCACGCTCGGCATCGCCGCAAGGTCCGCGATGAACTGGTTGGTATAGGGCAATTGCAGCTCCGGGTCGCCGCGCATCCGCTCGATGCCGAACATCCAGGAGGTTCGCAGGGCGGTCGCTCCCGGCACGCCGACGGGTTGGCAGCCGAGCGTGCCGGCCCCTGCCAGTACTACCAACGCCAGCCGTGCGTTCCGTGTGGCCGCCGATCCGTGCATCCTGACCAGACAGCACAACCGGATGAGAAAGTCGTTAAGCCCGATCAATCGCTCCGTCGCCGGCGCAATCCGTCGGGCGCTACTCCGCCGCCAGCACCTTGCGCGGCGGGGTCTGCACCACCGGTGCCAGTTCCGGCGCATTGAAGGACACGCCGCGTCGCTCCTCGGATGCCGGGCGATACAGCGTGTCGCGCTGCAACGGCACGCGGCCGATCGAACGGATCAATGCCTCCATTGCCTCGGGCGGGAATTCCTGCCCGTGCTGCGTGCCCGCGGCCCGGGAAATGCTTTCGTTCATCAGCGTGCCGCCGAGGTCGTTGGCGCCGGCATTGAGGCAGAGCGCCGCCCCGTCCGGACCCATCTTCACCCACGACGTCTGGATGTTGGTGACCAGCGGATGCAACGCGAGCCGCGCCACGGCGTGCATCAGCACGGCCTCGCGCAGCGTCGGACCTTTGCGCGACAGGCCGCGCAGGTACATCGGCGCTTCCATGTGCACGTAGGGCAGCGGGACGAATTCGCTGATGCCGCCGGTCTCCGCCTGAAGGTCGCGCAGCACCAGCAAATGCCGCGCCCACGACACCGGGCGCTCCACATGGCCATACATGATCGTCGATGTCGTGCGCAGGCCGAGCCGATGCGCCGTGCTCACCACGTCGAGCCACTCGCGTGTGTTCACCTTGTCCGGGCAGATGATTTTTCGTACGTCGTCATCGAGGATTTCCGCAGCGGTACCCGGCAACGTTCCCAACCCGGCCTGCTTCAACTGCGCCAGGAAATCGTGCAGCGACAAGCCGAGGGTCGCGGCGCCCTGCGTCACCTCCAGCGGCGAGAATGCGTGCACGTGCATATCGGGCAGCGCCGCCTTGATCGCGCGGCAGATGCCGACATATGTCGCCCCGGTATAGTCGGGGTGGATGCCGCCTTGCAGGCACACCTCGGTGGCGCCGCGATCCCACGCCTCGCGTGATCGCCGCACCACTTCATCCAGGTCGAGATCGTACGGCGTGCCGCGCAGCGCCTCGTGCGTCTTGCCCTTGGAGAACGCGCAGAACTTGCAGCGGTAGTAGCAGATATTGGTGTAGTTGATGTTGCGATTGACCACGTAGCGCACGGTTTCGCCGCTCACGGTTTGCCGCAATGCATCGGCCGCGGTGACGACATGCTCGTAGTCGGCGTCACGCGCGGCGAACAGCCGGACGATTTCGGTTTCGTCCAGGCGTGCGCCGGAAACCGCCTTCGCCACCGCCGCACTGATGGCCGGATCCACGCTGTCCAGCAGCGCAGCGCGGCGGCGCGGCAGCACGGTGAGGCCCGGCGCCCAGTCGTCTTCGCGCGCCCAGCCCTCTGCGTCGATCGCACGACGCACGCGTTTGGCGATGTCCGGCGCGCACCAGCGATCGGCGTCGAAGGCGTAGGACGGATACACCGGCAGCCGCGGCACCAGCACCTTGCCCATCTCGGCGGTGCGTTGCGCCAGCGCCTCGATCTCCGGCCATGGCGCCTCGGGGTTCACGTGGTCGGGCGTCACCGGCGACACGCCGCCCCAGTCGTCGATCCCCGCGCCGATCAGTTTCTCATAAACGCCCGGCGACAGGTTCGGCGGCGCCTGCACATGCACGTCCTCCGGCAGGATCAGCCGCGCCGCCGCAATGCTCCACAGCAGGTCGTCCAGGTCCGGCTCCGGCGCCGCGGCCTGCTTGGTGTTGGGCTTGGCGCGGAAGTTCTGCACGATCACTTCCTGGATGTGACCGTAGCGCGCATGCAGCTCGCGGATCGCGACCAGCGATTCCAGGCGTTCGGTGCGCGTCTCGCCGATGCCGATCAGGATGCCGGTGGTGTACGGGACCGCCAGTTCGCCGGCGATGCGCATCATCTCCAGCCGCACTGCGGGCGCCTTGTCGGGCGAGCCGTAATGCACGCCGCCCGGCTGGCAAAGCCGTTCGCTGCTCGACTCGAGCATGATGCCGGCGCTGGCCGACACTTCGCGCACCGAAGCGATCTCCTCGCGCGTCATGACGCCCGGATTGACGTGCGGCAGCAGCCCGGTCTCTTTCAGCACCAGCGCGCACATTTCGCGCAGGTAGGAAATCGTCGTGTCATGCCCGAGCGCCGCCAGGGCTTCGCGGGCGGCGCGGTAACGCAGCTCCGGCTTGTCGCCGAGGGTGAACAACGCCTCGGTGCAGCCGGCGGCGGCGCCGGCGCGCGCGATGGCCAGCACCGCTTCCGGCGACAGGTACTCGGGGCGTCCGGCGCGCGGCCGTTCGGCGAAGGTGCAGTAATGGCACACGTCGCGGCACAATTTGGTCAGCGGGATGAACACTTTCCGCGAGTACGACACCAGGCGGCCATGCGCAGCGTCACGCTTCGCCGCGGCCTGCTGCAGCAACGCAGCGAGTGGGGCGCGTTCGATCCAGCCGAAATCTTCGTCGTTCATCATGTTTTGCGTACCACTTCTTCCCCGAAGCGCTGGATTACCTCCAGCGTCTCCTCAATCGTCGGGCGTTGCAGATAGAGGATCGCGTGCCGGGCGCCGGCCCCCTCCAGTGCCGCAGCGTCTGCCAGCATGTCTGATGAACCGCCGCTGAACAACTGGCGTCCGTCGGGACCCTGCTGCGCGGTCCACACGGGCGGCCCGAACCACAGGTAGCCGACATCGATCGAGCCAGGATCGCGGCCGGCTTTTTCGGCCACGCGGTGCAGCCCCTCGATCCCCGTTTTCAGGCGGTCCGGGGTGTTCAGCCGGATGGTTTGGTTGTTCGACACCGGATACCAGGCATCGCCGAACTTCACCGTGCGCCGCAGCGCCGGCGGGCTCTCGCCGCCGACCCAGATCGGCAGGTGCGGCTTAGATGCCGGCTTCGGCGCGAACACCACGTTGCTGAACCGCGCGTATTTGCCGTCCAGCGTCGGTCGTTGTTCGTTCCACAGTGCGCGCCAGGCCTGCAGGTATTCGTCGGTCACCGCGCCGCGTTCGTCGAATGGCGGCGTGCCGAGTGCTTCGAATTCCTCCTTCATCCAGCCGGTGCCGACGCCGGCGATAACGCGTCCGCCGGACAGCACATCCGCGGTCAGGAACAGCTTGGCTGCCAGCACCGCAGGGCGATGCGGCACCACCGCCACCGAGGTCAGCAGCTTGATGCGCTCGGTGCAGCCGGCGATGAACGCCAGCGTGGCGATGACGTCGAAGCATTCGCCGGTCGGCGCGCCCGGCCAGATGCCGTCGGCGGTGTACGGATAACGGATATCGGTGTGCACCGGAACGATCAGGTGATCGGCCACGCCGAGATAGGCATAACCGAGAGCTTCGGCACGTTGTGCCACCGCCATGATCGTTTCGCGCGAGGTAAGGCAGCAGCGCGTTCCGATATGAATGCCGAAATCCACGGTTCCCTCCGCCTGCCTCCCGCTCTGGACATCGTGTGCTATCGTTCCTGGTGACGCAATTCAAGCGGGAGGAACAAATGCAGATCGGGTGCAGCGCGCCGACCAGTGGGCCCTTGATCGCTCCGGACAGCCTCGTGCGCATCGCCACGGAAGCCGAGATGCTGGGCTTCGACTACGTCACCGTCAGCGACCACGTAATGATCCCGACAAGCATCGCCTCGCGCTATCCGTACAGCGAGTCAGGCGAATTCCCGTCGGGTGCCGGTGCGGCGCGATTGGAACAGCTTACCACCGCCGCGTTCATCGCTGCCGCCACGTCCAAGCTCGGCATCGTCACGTCGGTGATGGTGGTGCCGCATCGTCCGGCGGTGCTGACGGCGAAGATCCTGGCAACCATCGACTATCTGTCGAAGGGCCGGCTGACGCTGGGCATCGGCGCAGGCTGGTGCAAGGAGGAGTTCGAGGCGATCGGTGCGCCGCCGTTCGAGGATCGCGGTCATGTCACCGATGAATGGATGATGGCTTGCAAGGAGCTGTGGGCGAAGGACGAGCCGAAGTTCGACGGCAAGTATGTGAAGTTCTCCGAGGTGGTGTTCACGCCGAAGCCGGTGCAGAAGTCGATCCCGATCTGGGTGGGCGGCGAGAGCGGCCCGGCGATGCGGCGGACCGCGAAGTACGGCGACGCGTGGTATCCGATCGGCACCAACCCGCAGTTCCCGATGGACACGCTGACCCGCTTCAAGGCAGGCGCGGCGAAACTGCGCGACCTGACCAGCAAGGCAGGGCGCAATCCTTCGGCGGTGGCATTGGCGTACCGCGTTTCGTCGAATCCCGAAGCGCAGCCGAAGGGCACGGTGGATGGCGAGCGCAAACTGTTCACCGGCAGCGCCGCGGATTTCGCCGGCGACATCCGTGCATTGAGCGATGCCGGCGTCACGTCGTTCGATTTCGGCATGTTCGGCCCAACCCTGGCGGCGACGATCGACAACATGCGCCGGTTCAAGGACGAGGTGGTGGCGAAGGTGAAGTGAGGGCGGTTGGCGGACTGCGCAGCGTGTTCCGCCACCAGGATCAGGAGCAACCACCATGCAGATCGGCTGCAATGCGCCCACCAGCGGACCGCTGATCGAACCGGACAGCCTGGTGCAGATCGTCACCGAAGCCGAAGCCCTCGGCTTCGACTACCTGACCATCAGCGACCACATCATGGTGCCGCGCAACCTGTCGTCGAAATATCCCTATACCGACACAGGGGAATTTCCTGCCGGCCCGGCGGCGGCGTGGCTCGAGCAGCTCACCACCACGGCCTATATCGCGGCGCTGACCAAGAAGCTGCGCTTCGTGCTGTCGGTAATGGTGGTGCCGCATCGTCCGGCCGTGCTGACCGCGAAGATCCTGGCGACGATTGACCACCTGTCGAAAGGACGGCTGACGCTGGGCATCGGCGTCGGCTGGTGCCGCGAGGAATTCGAGGCGATCAATGCAGCCCCGTTTGACGACCGCGGCCATGTCACCGACGAGTGGATGATGGCCTGCAAGGAGCTGTGGTCGAGCGACGACCCGCGCTTCAACGGCAAATACGTGAAGTTCTCCGACGTGGTGTTCACGCCCAAGCCGGTGCAGCAGCCGATTCCGATCTGGGTCGGCGGCGAGAGCGGCCCGGCGTTGCGACGGACCGCGCGCTACGCGGATGGCTGGTACCCGGTCTCGACCAATCCGCAATTCCCCATGCACACACTCAGCAAATTCAAAGCCGGCATCGAGCGGTTCCGCGGTGTCGTGGAAACGGCCGGCCGCGATCCGTCGAAGATCACCGTGGCGCTGCGCGTGCTGGCCGGCCCCGCGGCGCGGCCGCGCGTGATGGCCGACGGCGAACCGCGCCTGTTCACCGGCGGTGCGGCCGAATACGCAGCGGACATCAGGGCACTCGAGGAACTCGGCGTGGGCGCGGTCGATGTCCGGCTGTTCGGCACCTCGGCGCAGGAGACGGTGGACAATATGCGACGCTTCCGCGACGAAGTGATCGCCAAGGTTCGGTAGGAAGGAAACAGCACTATGCAGCTCGGCATCACGATGCGCATCAACGGCCAGACGCCGAAGCTCAGCATGGACGAGGTGCTGGAGGCCGAGCGGCTGGGCTACGAATCGGTATGGTCGGGCGAAGCCTGGGGTACCGATGCGGTATCGCCGGTCGCCTGGGTGCTGGCGCGCACCACGCGCATCAAGGCGGGCACGGCTATCATGCAGATGCAGGCCCGCACGCCGTCCTGCGCCGCAATGACGGCGATGACGCTGAACGCGCTGTCCGGCGGGCGCTTCCTGCTCGGCGTCGGTCCGTCCGGGCCGCAGGTGATCGAGGGTTGGCACGGCGTGCCGTACGGCAAGCCGCTCGGGCGCACCAAGGAGTACATCGAGATCATCCGCAAGGCGCTCGCGCGCGAGGCGCCGCTGACCTATGAAGGTGAGCACTACCAGATTCCCTACACCGGCCCTGGCGCCACCGGGCTCGGCAAGCCGTTGCGCAGCATCGTGCACGGCGATCCCGGCATGAAAATCTACACGGCGTCGATCACGCCGGCTGGTTTGCGCACGGCCGGCGAAGTGTCGGATGGCACGCTGCCGATCTGGTTCTCGCCGGAGCAGGCGGACCAGGTGGTGCAGCCGATCCTCGATGGTCGCGCAAAGGCGGGAAAACCGCGCGACCTGGATGGGTTCGACCTGGCGCCGTATGTGAAGATCAGCATGGGCGACGATCTGCAGGCGTGCCGCGATGCGCTGCGGCCGAATCTGGCGCTCTACATTGGCGGCATGGGCGCGCGCTCGAAGAATTTCTACAACGATTTCGCGGTGCGGCTGGGTTATGAGGCGGCGGCGGCGAAGATCCAGGACCTGTATCTGGGCGGCCACAAGAAGGACGCCGAGGCGCTGGTGCCGGATGAACTGATCGACGAGATCGCGCTGGTCGGTTCGGCGGAACGGATCAAGGACCGCCTGCAGGCGTGGAAGCAGGTGGCGAAGGGCGGCAAACTGACGACGATGGTGCTGACCGGTGCGACGGTCGATGCGCTACGCGTGGTGGCGGAGGCGGTGCTGTAGCGATTGTCATAGCGTCCCTCGCAATGACAGGGAATGCGACATGACTGGACTCGATCTGCCCGAAACCATCGTCAGGCAATGGCCGTTCCAGCCGCATTTCGCACGGGTGAATGGCTGGCGGATGCACTACATCGATGAGGGCGCCGGCGATCCGGTCGTGCTGCTGCACGGCAATCCGACCTGGGGCTTCTTGTATCGAGACTTCGTCGCGCCGCTGACCGAGGCGGGCTGCCGCGTCATCATCCCCGACATGATCGGCTTCGGGCTGTCGGAAAAGCCGGTGCGCGAACAGGCGCACAGCCTCGATGGCCATATCGCCAACCTCACCGGATTGCTGCGTTCGCTGGATCTGCACCGCATCACGCTGGTCTGCCATGATTGGGGCGGCCCGACCGGGCTTGGCTTCGCGCTGTCGAATATCGCCCGCGTAAAAGCGCTGGTGCTGATGAGCACATGGGCCTGGCCGCTGCCGCCAGCCGAGTTCCACACACGGATCTTTCCCTGGCGCATGATGCACGCGCCATTGCTCGGACCGTATCTGCTGGGGCGGCACAATGCGCTGGCCGGGCGCGGCGTCTATCTCTCGGTGGTCGATCGCAAGCGCTTCCAGGAGCGCGCGCAGGCGGCCTACGAAGCGGTGCTGCCGGATCCCGCGTCCCGCCTGCTCACCTGGACATGGCCGCGCTGGATCCCGCTGGATGATACGGCGCGCGCACTCGACCGCTTCACCTGGCTGGAACGCGAGCTTTCCGCCTGCGCGCTGCCTGCGTTGCTGGTCTGGGGTCGTGAAGACGATGTGTTCGACCCGACAACGTTTATTCCCCGCTTCAGGCAGTTGCTGCCGCAGGCGGAAGGGCCGCACCTGGTGACCGGCCGGCATTTCCTGCAGGAGGATTCCGGTCCCGAAATCGCTGCGCATATCGTCACATTTTTGCGGCGGCTGGCATGACAACGATGGGCGTCGTGCCGGAGCCTTCGCTGCACGGCATGCGGCTCGGTTGGGTGCTGACCGAGGACCGGCTCGGCCATTATCCCGAATTCCGCGCTTTCTTCACCCGCACGTTCGATCTCGATCGTGTCGGACTGGCGCGTCCGGGTTATTGGCAAGCGCCGTCTGGGACAATCTATGCGCTGGTCTTCATCGGACGCAGCGGCGAACCGTTCCCTTCCGGCGTGGAAATAAATGCCGTGGTCCCGGCGCTCGAACCGCTCGACGAGTTGCTGGTGGACCGCGATCTATGGGCGTTCCTGCGCTGGATGATCGCCGGCATCGGCGGTGGATGGACGCTCGACGCATTGGAAGCTACCGGCCGGCTGTTCCGCATACCGGCCAGCATGGACGCAGACCGCCCGCTCTCCTAGCATCCGCGCAAGTCGTGAGAGGAACGGTCAATGAGCGGATCATCCCCCGTCAGCATGGAGCGCCAGGGCGACATCGGCGTCGTCGTCGTGAACTACCCGCCGGTGAACGCGCTCGGGCCGGGTGTCGCGGAGGGCATCAAGGACTGCATCGTGCGCGCCAACACCGATCCGGCGATCAAGGCGATAGTGCTGGTCGGTGCGGGCCGCAGCTTCATCGCCGGCGCCGACATTCGCGCCTTCGGCACCAGTCGCCCGCGGCTGCCACTCGGCCAGCGGGTCTATGACGTGCTCGATGCCAGCGAGAAGCCGGTGGTCGCCGCCATCCACGGCTACGCACTCGGCGGTGGGTTGGAAATCGCAATGGCCTGCCACTATCGTATCGCGATGCCCAGCGCGAGGGTCGGGCTGCCGGAAGTGCTGATCGGCATCCTGCCCGGCGGCGGCGGCACGCAGCGGCTGCCGCGGCTGATCGGCGCCAAGGCCGCACTCGACATGATCGTCACCGGCCGTCACGTGCCGGCGCCCGAAGCGCGCAAACTCGGCATCATCGACGAGGTGCTTCCGGACAGTGCGGACCTGCGTGAGAGCGCGATCGCCTACGCCATGCGCCTTGTGCATGCGCGTCCCCTGCCGCGCGTGCGCGATCGCGCGACGAGGCTGGAAGACCCGGGCCTGTTCGACGCGATGCGCAAGGCGGTCGCCCGCCGCGCGCGCAACCAGACGGCCCCGTATCACTGCATCGCTGCGGTGGAGGCGTCGTGTTCGCTGTCGTTCGACGATGGCTGCCGGCGCGAGGCCGATCTGTTCAAGGAACTGGAAGACTCGGCGGAGGCGCGCGCACTGCGCTATGCGTTCTTCATCGAGCGCGAAGTGGCCAGGCTGCCCGACCTTCCGGCAAATACGCCGGTTCGCGACTTTGCCACCGCTGCCGTGGTCGGCGCCGGCACGATGGGCGGCGGCATCGCGATGAGCTTCGCCGATTTCGGCTTCCCGGTGAAGATCATGGACTCCACGCCGGAGGCGCTGGAACGCGGCATGCAGCGCATCCGCGACAACTACGCCACGTCGGTGCGCCGCGGATCATTGGCCGAGGATGAAATGCAGCGCCGCCTGGCGCGCATCGAACCGGTCGCAGGGTATGACGACATCAAGGATTGCGACCTCGTCATCGAGGCGGTGTTCGAGGAGATGGACGTCAAGAAGCCGATCTTCGCCAGGCTGGACGAGGTGATGAAGCCGGGCGCGCTGCTGTTCTCCAATACATCGGCCCTGGACATCGACCAGCTTGCCGAGATGACCAAACGGCCGCAGGACGTCGCGGGGACGCATTTCTTCAGTCCTGCGAATGTGATGAAGCTGCTGGAGGTGGTGCGCGGCGCGAAATCGTCGCCGCAGACCTTGCTGTCGGCGATGCAGATGGGACGGCGCATCGGCAAGCTCTCGGCGATGGCCGGCAATACCGACGGTTTCGTCGCCAACCGCTCGCGCGCGCCGTTCAACAGCGAGATGGTGATCCTGCTCGAGGAAGGCTGCCTGCCCGAGCAGGTCGACAAGGTGATGGTGGATTTCGGCTATCCGATGGGACCGTTCGCCGTGGGCGATCTCGCCGGACTGGATGTCGGCGCCGCCGGGCGGCGTCGGCGTGCCGCGGCCAATCCCAATTACCGCAAGCTGCCGATCGCCGATCGCCTGGTGGAGATGGGCCGCTATGGCCAGAAGACCGGCGCCGGCTGGTACCGGTATGAGAAGGGCGACCGCACGCCACATCCCGATCCGGAAGTCGCCGCCATCATCAGGCAGGTCGCCGCCGAGATGGGCGTGCCACAAAAGAGCTTCACCGATACGGAGATCCTGCACCGCCTGCTGTTCTCGTCGGTGAACGAGGCGTGCCGCATCCTGGAGGAAGGCAAGGCGTATCGCGCCAGCGATGTCGATGTGATGTGGCTGCACGGCTTCGGCTTCCCGCGCTATCGCGGCGGCCTGTTCTACTGGGCCGACGGCATCGGCGTGCGCGATGTCTACAACCAGATTGCCAGTTGGCATCAGCAGTATGGTGAACGGTGGGCGCCTTCGCGCCTGTTGCGGGAACTGGCCGACAGCAACACGTCATTCCGCGAAGCCAAGGCAGCAGCTTTCGTCCCATAAGGGGAACCATGCCATGACAGCAGTCACCGCCGACGACATCGACGACCTCAACCAGCTCTCCGACGACGATTTCCGCATGCTGGTGCGACGTTGGATCGAGGCGAACTACCCGCCGGAGATTCGCAATCCGCCGTCGCGCCTGCACTACAAGGATACCAAGGTCTGGTACCACAAGCTGGCGCGGAAGGGCTGGCTGTGCCCCAACTGGCCGCGCGAGTTCGGCGGCATGGGCATCACCGCCGGCAAGCAGCTCATCATGCTGGAGGAGAAGGAGCGCCATGGCTGCGCCCGGCTGAACGAAATGGGCATGACCATGCTGGGTCCGTTGCTGATCCGCCACGGCACCAAGGAGCAGCAGGACTACTACCTGCCGAAGATCCTCACCGGCGAGCACATCTGGTGCCAGGGCTATTCCGAGCCGAATGCCGGTTCCGATCTGGCGTCCTTGCGCACCGAGGCGGTGCCGGATGGCGACCATTGGGTGGTGAACGGCCAGAAGATCTGGACCTCGATGGCGATGGATGCCAACTGGATCTTCCTGCTCGTGCGCACCGACAAGCAGGCGAAGAAGCAGGAGGGCATCAGCTTCCTGCTGGTGCCGATGGACAGTCCCGGCGTCACCGTACGGCCGATCACCAACATCGATATGGAGAACGAATTCTGCGAGACGTTCTTCGACAACGTGCGGGTACCGAAGGGCAACCTGGTCGGCCAGATCAACAAGGGCTGGACGATGGCGAAGAACCTTTTAGGGTTCGAACGCATCGGCTCCGGTTCGCCGCGCCAGTCATCTTATGCGCTGGGGCGGCTGCGCCTGCTGGCCGATCGCATGGGCGTCTGGGAGGAGGAGTGGTTCCAGGACCGCTATACCCGGCTGCGCCTCGAACTGGAGGACCACAAGGCGCTGTACAGCGAATTTGTCGCAAAAGTGTATCGCGGCGAGGCGCTGGGTCCGGACGTATCGATGCTGAAGGTGAACCAGACCGAACTGTACCAGCGTATCACTGAAACAATGATGGAGGTGGCCGCCGAACATGGCGGTCAGTTCGGTCCGCTGGACGGCAATCGCGAGTTGAACCCGGCGGGGTTGTTCATCCAGTCGCGGCCGTCCACCATCTACGCCGGATCGAACGAAATCCAACGCAACATCCTCGCCAAGAATGTGCTGGAGTTGCCATAGGGGTTTCGCATTGACGTTGTCCGAACCGCGGGCATATCGTCGCGGTTGAAATCAAGTGCCGGGGCGCCACGAAGACGGCCCCGCCTAGGGAGGGCCGCCGAAGGTGGAAGACGCTGCGCGCCTGCTGCAGCTTGTCATCAATGGTGCAGCCGCGGGCTGCATTTATGGCCTGATCGCGCTCGGGTTCGTCCTGATCTACAAGGCGACCGAGATGGTGAACTTCGCCCAGGGCGACATCATGATGCTGGGCGGCTTCGTGGCGTTCAGCCTGATCGCGCATTTCGGCCTGAACTACTGGATCGGCGCACTGCTCGCCATCATCATCATCGCCGCATTCGGCTTTGCGCTCGACGCCATCATTCTGCGCCGAGTCATCGGCCAGCCGCAATTTGCCGTCGTGATGCTGACGCTTGGCCTGGGCTTCATCTTCCGCGCCTATGCCGGCATCACCTGGGGTTACGATTCGGTCGGCTTCGAGACGCCGTTCACCAACAAGACGATCAACCTGGGCGGCCTTGTGCTAGGCCAGGACAACGTATCGATCATCGTCGGCACCGTGCTGCTGTGCGGCGTGCTGTACGTGTTTTTCAGCCGCACGCGGCTGGGCATCGCCATGCAGGCCTCGTCGCAGAACCAGCTTGCCGCCTACTACATGGGCATCCCGGTCCGCACCGTGTTCTCGATGATCTGGGCGATCAGCGCCGGTGTCGCGGCGGTCGCCGGCATCCTGCTGTCGCCGGTATCGATGATCGACGTGAACATGGGCTTCCTCGGCATCAAGGCATTTGCCGCCGCGGTCCTCGGCGGCTTCGGCAGCATCCCCGGCGCATTGATCGGCGGTGTCGTGATCGGAATTGTCGAGCAGCTTGCCGGCTATTTCCTGCCGGCCGGCTTCCAGGAGGTCACCTCGAACGTCGTGCTGCTCGCCACCCTGATTCTGCGACCTCAGGGCCTGTTCGCTGAAGGCATGGGAAAGCGGGTCTGACAGATGCGCTACATGTTCAAGACCGATTACCGTCAGGACATCAAGCTGTGGCGGCACCGCGGCGACCTGCTCTGGTACGGGCTGCTGGTCATCGTGCTGCTGCTGATCCCGGCGACGATGGGCGAGTTCTATGTCGGCGAACTGGGCGGTGTGTTCATCTTCGCCATCGCCGGCGTCGGATTGATGCTGCTGGCCGGCTACACCGGGCTGATCAGCCTGGGCAATGCGGCGTTCCTTGGCATCGGCGCCTACACCAATTCCGTGCTGCTGGCGCAGGGCGTGCCGTTCGTGATCACGCTGCCGGTCTCCGGCCTGTTCACCGCGGTGTTCGGCGCGGCCATCGGCCTGCCGACCTTGCGCATGAGCGGGCTCTATCTGGCGATTGCCACGCTGGCGTTCGGCAGCATCGTTGGTACCGTGTTCCAGAAATGGGATGCGGTCACCGGCGGGTTCGATGGTTTCGCCGTGCCGACACCGTACATCTTCGGCTATCCGATCGAAGGCGCCAACGGCATCTACTACCTGTCGCTCGGCGTGCTGATCTTCGTGCTGTGGCTGTCGGCCAACATCCTGCGCACGCCGCTGGGCCGCGCCATGGTGGCAATCCGCGACAGCGAAGTATCCGCGCAGAGCATGGGGATCCATCTCGCGCGGTACAAGACCTTCGCCTTCGCGATCAGTGCCGGCATGACCGGCCTGGCCGGTGCATTGTTCGCGCATTACGTGCGCTTCCTGGCGCCTGACGCGTTCGACGTGCTGCTGTCGGTGCAGTTCGTCACCATCGTGTTCGTCGGCGGCCTCGGGTCGCTGCACGGCGCGGTACTCGGCGCGATGTTCGTCCGGCTGTTGCCGCAGGCGATCGCCATCGTGCGCGACGATTTGCCGTTCGGCATCGGCCGCATGCCCGGCCTGGAACCGTCGCTGTTCGGGCTGGTGCTGGTGATCGTGATCCTGTTCGAGCCAGGCGGCATCTACGGCCGCTGGATGAAGATCAAGCATTGGTTCCAGGCCTATCCGCTGAAGCGCCGCACCGGATTCCGCCGGCAGAAATCCTACGCGCGATCGGAGCGGCTGCGATGAGGCGCCATTGTTCGTTCCGTCATCCTCGCGAAGTCGAGGATCCCGGCGACGCGGCACTGTGCGGCGGCCCCTGGATCCTCGCCTTCGCGAGGATGACGGTGGGACTGACTGGCCATATTGCATCGGCCCCGATCACAGCGGTCAGGCGCGGTTGCCGATGACCCTGTTCGCTGCCGCTGACATCGCCATCCGATTCGGCGGCATCCGCGCCGTCGATGCGGTGAGCTTCGAGGTCGAACAGGGCGAGGTGTTCTCCATCATCGGCCCGAACGGCGCCGGCAAGACGACGATCTTCAACCTGATCAGCCGCATCTATCAGCCGACCAACGGCAAGCTGTTCTTCCAGGACCAGGACATCACCGAGATCCCAGCCTATCGCGTCGCCGGCCTGGGAATCGCCCGCACCTTCCAGAATATCGAACTGTTCGCCAACGCGACGCTGCTGCAGAACCTGCTGATCGGGCGCCACTGCCACTCGACGGTGGGCGTGCTGGCGCAGCTTGCCTTCCTGCCGGCGGTGCGGCGCGAGGAGTTGAAGCATCGCGAGAAGGCCGAAGAGGTCATCGCCTTTCTCGGCCTGGAGCGCTACCGCGACACGCTGATCGCCAACCTGCCCTACGGTGTGCGCAAGGTGGTCGAACTCGGCCGCGCGCTGTGCATCGAACCCAAGCTCCTGTTGCTCGATGAACCGTCGTCCGGCCTGAACGTGGAAGAGACCGAGGGCATGGGATTCTGGATCGAGGACATCAAGAAGGACCTCGGCATTACCGTGATCATGGTCGAGCACGACATGAACCTGGTGCGCATGGTGTCCGACCGGGTGATGGCGCTCAACTACGGCAAGGTCATCGCGCTGGGCACACCGGACGAGGTGCAGAACCATCCGGAAGTGGTGCGCGCCTACATCGGCGGTGAGGCATGAGCGGCGCTGCGCACCTGCTCGACGTCACCGGCATCGAAACCTTCTATGGTCCGATCCAGGCGATCCGCGGCGTCAGCCTGCAGGTGGCGGCGGGCCAGATCGTCACCGTACTCGGCGCCAACGGCGCGGGCAAAACCACAGTCCTGCGCACGATCTCCGGCGTGCTCGATCCGGAGCGCGGCCAGGTGCGCTTCGAGAATCGCGACATCGCCCACCTGCCGCCGGATCGCGTGATGCGGCTTGGCATCTGCCATGTGCCCGAAGGCCGCGAGGTGTTCCCGTTCCTGACGGTGTACGAGAACCTCCTGATGGGCGCCTATTCGCGCCATGACAAGGACGCGGTGCATCGCGACCTGGAGCTTTGCTACGGCTACTTCCCCGTCCTGCAGGAACGCGCGCAGCAGCGCGCCGGACTGCTGTCGGGCGGCGAGCAGCAGATGCTGGCCATCAGCCGCGCGCTGATGGGTCGCCCGAAACTGCTGCTGCTCGATGAACCGTCGCTTGGGCTTTCGCCCATCCTCGTCACCCAGATCTTCCGCATCATCCGCCGCATCAACGAGGAGCAGGGCGTCGCCATCCTGCTGGTCGAGCAGAATGCTCACATGGCATTGCAGACCGCCGATTTCGGTTACGTGCTGGAGGTCGGGCGCATCGTGCTGGCGGATGAATGCGCGAAGCTGATGCAGACCAGCGCGATCAAGGAATTCTACCTCGGCCAGAAGGAAACCGGCATCCGCGGACAGCGGCGTTGGAAGAGGAAGCGGCTGTGGCACTGAACCCCGGCACGAACTCCGGCACAAACCCTGGCACGATTCCGGCGCTCGCGGTGGCGCGCATTGCAGCGCATGGCGGCGATACCATCCTGCGCAAGAAGTATCGCGGCATCTGGAACGCCGTCACCTGGTCCGACCTCGGTGCGCGCATCGACGAAGTTGTCGCGGGACTGCAGGCGATCGGCTTCCGGTCCGGCGATATCGCCTGCGTGCTGGCCGAGACGCGGCTGGAGTGGGTTTATGTCGATCTCGGCATTCTCAGTGCGGGCGGCGTCAGTGGCGGCATCAATCCGGCGGATGAACCCGAACAGCTCGGCGAGGCCTTGCAGCAGTCCGGCTGCCGCGTGCTGTTCGTCGAGAACGAGGAACAGCTCGACAAGGTCCTGCTGGTGCGTGAGGCCTGTCCGGCGCTGCAGCGCATCGTCATCTTCGACATGAAGGGGCTGCGCGATTTTGCCGATCCGATTTGCGAGAGCTTTCAAAGCTTCGTCGCGCGCGGAAGGGCCGGCCGGCCGGCCGATATCGCGTCCATCTCTGCCGACCAGCCTGCGGTGCTGCTGTTTCCGCACACCGGCATGCCCGGCAAGGGCCGCGTGCTGACGCACGGCGATGTGGTGCACCTGATCGCCAATGCGCGCTCGCTGCTGTCGCCGCAGGTCCGCGACGAACGCCTGGCGCTGCTGCCGATGTGCCACATGATGGAACGCGTGTTCGGACTGTACCTGGCGCTCGATGCACGTGCGATCAGCAACTACCTGGAGAACCCCGACACGGTGATGGAGAACCTGCAGGAGGTGCAGCCCACAATGCTGGGCACCGATCCGCAGGTCTGGGAAAGGCTGCACGCCCGCGCCACGAATGCCGCGGCGGGGGCGACGCGCCTGCAACGCATGCTGTATCGCGCGGCGCTCGCGGCGGGGCAGCGCGGCGGCCTGTCGGCGGTGCTGGCGCGTCTCTGCGTGCTGCGGGCGGTGCGCCAGGAACTCGGGCTGAGCCGGCTGCGCCACGCCTACATCGCCGCGGCGTCGCTGCCGACGGATATCGAGCGATGGGCCGCGGCTATGGGCGTCACCATCCAACAGATCGACGGACAGGCGACCCGGGGCATCGCACTGGACGCGCGTTATCGCGCCCTGATGGAAGAAGCATACGGCACCTGAGGGAAGGAACGGCAAATGCGTAGCAGGCTCCTGGCAGCGCTATTCACCGCTGCGTTGATTGCTCCCGCCATGGCGGCGGACAGCGTGCGTGGCGTGACCGACAACGAGATTGTCATCGGCACCTATACCGATCTGTCGGGCGTGACGGCGATGTGGGGCGTCAACAACACCAATGCCTGGCGGATGGTGTTCGACGAGGCCAATTCGGAAGGCGGCATCAATGGCCGCAAGATCAAGTACATCGTCGAGGACAACCAGTACCAGATCCCACGCTCGGTGCAGGCCGCTAACAAGCTGATCAACCGCGACGGCGTGTTCATGATGGTGGCCAACGGCGGTACGCCGATGAACAACGCGACGATGCCGGACCAGCTCGCCAAGGGCGTGCCGAATGTGTTCCCACTGACCTCGGCGCGCTCGATGTACGAGCCGCTGCATCACCTGAAATTCGGCCTGGCGGCGTCGTACTATGACCAGATGCGCGCCGGCGTGAAGCTGTTCGTCGAGCAGCACCACAGCAAGACGGTTTGCGCAGTGTCGCAGGACACCGATTTTGGCCGCGACGTGATGGATGGCGCGCGCGACCAGCTGAAGGCGATGAACATGAAACTGGCGGCGGAGACGCTGCACAAGCCGACGGACACCGACTTCAGCGCGTCGGTCGCGCGGCTGCGCGATGCCAACTGCGACCTTATCCTGGTCGGCGGCATCGTGCGCGACTCCGTGCAGATCATTTCCGCCGTGCGCAAGACCGGCTGGAAGGTCGACATGCTCGGCCAGGCCGCGAGCTATGACGAAGCGGTGGCCGAAGTGCCGGGCGGCGTGACCGAAGGCTTCTATTCGATGGCGCCGGTGCTCTACGTCGCCGCCAGCGCGACCAATCCCGCGGTGAAGGAATTCGCCGAGAAGTACAAGAAGCTGTACGGCAAGGAGCCGAATTTCGCAGCGCAGATCGGCTACACCGCAGGGCAGCTTGTCGTGCTGGCGCTGCAGAAGGCCGGCAAGGACCTGACCGCTGACAGCTTTGTCACCGGCATGGAGAGCATCAAGGACTGGCACGATATCTTCGGTTCGCCGCCGATGACGTTCAGCGCGACCAAGCACCAGGGATCGAATGAGTCGTTCCTGTGTGTGGTGAAGGACGGCAAGTGGGAGCCGGTCAGCGCGACGCCGGTGGGGTACTAATAACAACGCTTGTTGATAGCGACTCATTCGATCCCACTGTCATGGCCGGCGTGGCCCGGCCATGACAGTCGGCACAACGCATAAGTCATCATCAATGAGCTTTGGTATAAACCGGGCTAACCCCCACCCCAACCCTCTCGCGCCTCGGCGGGGGAGGGTTGGGGTGGGGCCTACAGCGTCTCGATCTCCAGCGGAAACAGCACGTCCGGATCGGCAGTGTGCAGCAGGTGGTACACGTTGAACCGATACGCCGGCCCGAGTGAAACCTCGGGCGGCGTGAAGGGGAACGCCAGGTTGCCCGCGGTGGACAGCCGCCCGCCATAGCCGTGGTGCAGCAGGTACTGCTTCAG
>DATAPW010000378.1:0-9673 GCA_036265005.1 Acetobacteraceae bacterium
CATCCTCCGCAGTTTGTTTCCCGATCAGTGGTTTAGCACGGTACCAATCATGGTAGGGCACTGAAACCGACCGTGCGCTTGGGTGACTGAGTCAGCTGTGAGTCCGCAACTCGCGAAAGGGATCAGGACGATCTCGCAACCATAGGCAGGTTATTCAATGATTTCAGTGGCTTGGATGGTGCCCAGGGGCGGAATCGAACCACCGACACTGCGATTTTCAGTCGCATGCTCTACCAACTGAGCTACCTGGGCATCCGGCCCCCGCAGAGGCAGGCGGCAGCCTGTAGCCTATGCCATCCGACCGATCAAGCAGGCTCGTCCGGCGGCTCGACCGGCTCGTCATCAGGGTCGGCGGGGGCCGCCGGCACGCGATACTGCTCGGTCAGCCAGCGCCCCAGGTCCACGTCCGCACAGCGCCGGCTGCAGAACGGCCGCGCGCTCTCGGATGCGGGCTTGCCGCAGATCGGACAGGCGGCCGCGGATTGTCGGGTCTCAGCCATCGTCTCCCTCGATGACCCACCCCGTCGCATCCAGGCGTGGGTCCGCCCGTAGCATCAGGGGACGCCCGGTCCGGCGCGCAAGGTCCGGCAAGGCCTCCGGGTCCGCCTGCAGCGCGGCCACGACCGAAGGTGACGCGCGAAGTGCCGGCGAGCGGTGCGGGGACGCCGCCACACGGGTCGCGATCCGGCGCAGTGCCGCCAGCCCCGCCGCATGCGGCCCGGCGAGCACCTCGTGCAGCGGCGGATGGACCCGCGGGCGGACGATTTCAGCCAACCCCAGGGCGGTGAAGCCGAGCAGCCGCGGATGCAGCGGATCCTCCGCCAGCGCTGCCTGCAAGGCAGGTGCGAGCGCGGACCGCCGTCGGGAGGGCAGGCCGGCGAAATCCACCAGGATGGCGCCGGACAGGTTGCGCAGCCGGATCTGCCGCGCCAACGCCGGCACCACCGCGCGGTTCACCGCCAGTTGCGCCATTGCCTTGCCTTTCCGGGCGGCCGTCGTGCCGCCGGCATCGACGTCGATTGCCACCAGGGCCGGCGTCGGGTGGATATGCAGTCGCGCACCGCCGGGCAAATCCACCGAATTCTGCTCCAGCGCCGCGACCCGCTCTTCGACATCGTCGTCGAAGGCTTTGGAACACAGGCATAAACGCGCAACCATCGGCTTCAGCCGCGCGGCCAGGGCAGCGTCGTCCAGCCATACCGTCGCCTCAGGATGGTATTGCGCCAGTTCCAGCAACGGGCCGGGACCAGGCGCGAGCCGGGCAGGGGGGCCGCTGCCGGCGCCGGATGGCACCGCTCCTGGCGCCAGCTTCGCCATCAGCCGCGGGCCCTTGCCACCCTGCGCGGCGCGGGTGATGCGGACTGCCAGGATATCGCCCGCGGTGACACCGGCGGCGCCTTCGCTGTCCGGCAGGAATCCTTCGCTGCCGTCCAGCGCCACGAAGGCGCCGGCCATGGCGGGAACCCGTGCCGTCACCCGGCCACGGTGGATATCGCCGACGCCATCGGGCGCACCCGGCCGCCAGAGTGCGTAATCCAGCAGGTCGCCATCCTGCACGACCGCGACGCGCACCTCGCCGGGGCTGGCGGCGCCGAGGATGCGCACGTTCACGGCAGCGGCCAGCCGAGTCCGCGCAGCAGTTGCGCCGTCTCGAACAGCGGCAGCCCCACGACGTTGGAATAGCTGCCGGACAGGAATCGGACATGCATCGCCGCGCGGCCCTGGATGGCGTAGCCGCCGGCCTTGCCGTGCCATTCCCCGGTGGCGAGGTAGGCGACAACCTGGCGCTCGGTCAGCCGGGCGAACCCCACCACGCTCTGCACCAGCCGTTCGCCCTGCCGCCCGTCGGGGCTGCGCAGCACCACCGCGGTGATGACGCGGTGCCGCCGGCCGGACAGCAATGCCAGGCAGCGTCGTGCCTGCGACTCGGTCTCCGCCTTCGGCTGGATGCGCCGGCCCACGGCCACCACGGTGTCGGCGGCGAGCACGTAACAGCCGGCATCGCCGACCGCGGCGGCCTTGGCGCGCGCCAGGCGCTGCGCATGGCTGCGCGGCGGTTCGTCGGGTTGTGGGGTTTCGTCGATATCGGGGAAAACGACGCGATCCGGCGTGATGCCGATCTGCGCCAGGAGCGCGAGACGCCGTGGGCTGGCGGAGGCCAGGACCAGCGTGGGTGCGGTCACTTGAAGCGGAAGGTGATCCGACCCTTGCTGAGATCGTACGGCGTCATCTCGACGTTCACCCGGTCGCCGGCCAGTACGCGGATGCGGTTCTTGCGCATCTTGCCGGAGGTGTGCGCCAGGATGGAATGCTCGTTGTCGAGCTTGACCCGGAACATCGCGTTGGGCAGCAGCTCCATCACCGTTCCACTGAATTCGATCATGTCCTCTTTCGGCATCAGGCCTCATTCAAAATGTTGATTTCGCGCGGAAGATGAGCGCGAGGGTGGGGAAGGTCAAGCGGCACTCTTAGACCGTAAGGGTTCACACGGACCCGGACCGTTAGGGGTTCTTTGCGTGAACCCTTCCTTGCCTAACCTTCCTGCGCCAGGCGCCTAACCTTCCTGCCCCAGGCGCAGCGCAATGCTGCGGGCATGCGCATGCAGCCCCTCCGCCTCGGCCAGGGCGACGGCCGCCGGCCCGACTCGGGCAAGGGCATCGGCGTCGGCCGCGATCCACGTGGTGCGCTTGAGGAAGTCGAACACCGACAGGCCGGAAGCGAAGCGCGCGGTACGTCCGGTCGGCAGGACGTGGTTCGGGCCGGCCACGTAGTCGCCGACCGCCTCGGGACAATACGCGCCGAGAAATATCGCGCCGGCGTGGCGGATGTGGGCGAACACCAGCGCTGGATCGCGCAGCATCAATTGCAGGTGCTCTGGCGCCAGCCGGTTGACCAGCCCGACCGCCTCGTCCCAATCGCGCACCAGGATGATCGCGCCATGGTTCCGCCAGCTTGCCCCGGCGATGGCGGCGCGCGGCAGGGACGCCAGTTCCCCGGTCACCGCCGCGGCGACCTGGTCGGCGAACCCGGCATCGTCGGTGATCAGGATCGCCTGCGCCGCCTCGTCGTGTTCCGCCTGCGCCAGCAGGTCCACGGCGACACGGCGCGGATCGTTCGCGGCGTCAGCCAGGATGACGACTTCGGACGGACCGGCGATGGCATCGATGCCGACCCGGCCGAACACCTGGCGCTTGGCTTCGGCGACGTAGGCATTGCCCGGGCCGACGATGCGATCGACCGGCGCGATGGTGGCGGTGCCATAGGCCAGTGCGGCGATCGCCTGGGCGCCGCCGACCCGGTAGATCTCGGCGACCCCGGCGCGGCGCGCGGCCGCCAGGACCAGTGGGTTCAGCACGCCGTCCGGGGTCGGGACGCACATGGCGACGCGCGGCACGCCGGCCACTCGGGCGGGGATCGCGTTCATCAGGACCGACGAGGGATAGGCCGCCTTGCCGCCGGGCACATACAGGCCCACCGCGTCCAGCGCGATCCAGCGCATGCCAAGCGTCAGGCCGGCTTCGTCCCTGACCTGCAGGTCGGTCGGCAACTGCTTGTTGTGGAAAGATTCGATCCGCATGGCAGCCAGGTCGAGCGCGGCCATCAGGTCGGCGGGGACGGCGGCGACGGCGGCATCGATCTCGGCGTCGGCGATGCGCAGCCGGTCGGCGGTCAGCGCCTGGCGATCGAAGCGGGCGGTGTAGCCGATCAGCGCCGCATCGCCGGTGGCGCGCACCTCGGCAATGATGGCCGCCACTGCCTGGTCCACGCTTTCGGTCGTCTCGCGGGCCTGGCCGAGCAGTGCGGTGAAGTCGGCATCGAAGCCCGGGCTGGCGGTGGCGAGGCGGATCATCGGCGGTGCGACGGTTGCAATGCCAGTGGCGACATCAAGCCCTCCCCCTCCCGCTGCGGGAGGGAACATGGGGCCCGCCGGGGTCCCTCGTCACGACCCTTCGCCCAAAGCCGCCCGGAACCGCGCGATCCACGCGCCGATCGCCTCGGGCTGGGTCTTCAGGGCGGTGCGGTTGACGATCAGCCGCGAGGTGATCGGTGCAATCACCTCGGTCTCCACCAGGCCGTTCGCGCGCAAGGTGGACCCGGTCTGCACCAGGTCAACGATCAGCCTCGACAGCCCCAGGCCCGGCGCCAGTTCCATCGCGCCATTCAGGTGCACCACATCGGCATGCACGCCGCGCGAGGCGAAATGCCGCTGGGCGATGTTGGGATACTTGGTCGCCACCCGCACGTGCGACCAGCGGGACGGATCGTCGGTCCCGGCGGTGGCGGCCGGCTCGGCCACCGACACCCGGCATACGCCGATGCCGAGATCCAGCGGCGCGTAGATCTCCGGGTAGTCGAACTCCATCAGCACATCGGCGCCGCAGATGCCAAGCTGGGCGGCGCCGAACGCCACGAAGGTGGCGACGTCGAACGGCCGCACCCGCACCACGTCCAGCGCGGGATCGTTGGTCGGGAACCGCAGCCGGCGGCTCTCATCGTCGGCGTAGTCCGCGGCCGGGGCGATGCCGGCTTGCGCCAGCAACTGGCCACATTCGCCCAGGATGCGGCCCTTGGGCAGCGCCAGGATCAGCGGTCCGGTGACGACGGGTTCCAGCGCGGTGGCGGGGTAGGGGGCAGTCATGGGCCTTTCCAGCCGGCGAGGGTAGCGGCGTCTACACCAGGGTGCCGTGGACGGAAAGGGCCGGCGTGGACCCTGGCCCCGAGCAGCGCTCGCAGGCCAGGGCCAGCCATGCGGACAAGCGAAATGTTACGGCGTATGCACGATGGTCGTGTTGCTCGGCGGCGCCGGCGAGACGTAGGTGGCCTGCGGCGCCGGGGCCGGCGTCACGACGGTGGCGGCCGGCGGTGGACTGGCGTGCTCATGCACATCGACGCAGCCGGCAAAACCCAGGAAAACCAATGGAAGCAGGAAGGAAATGCGCATTGGACGTTCATCCTTCAGTTGCGGATCGGACTTTGCATGATCCGTCCTGTTCGATGGCCGGCCCGCGCCGCTTTTGTGGCAGGTTCTGGGCCGGTCATCACGACTGAGTGGTCCGCGGCCGCGTTGTCGCGATATCACTGACCGCTGAGCCATGGTGTCGGGCCATGCTGTGTGGGGGGCCGATCGCCGATGTGGGACCTGCTCAACCTTGCCGGTTCGGTGGCGCTGCTGCTGTGGGGCCTGCACATGGTGCAGACCGGCATCCAGCGTGGCTTCGGCCCCGACCTGCGCCGCGTACTCGGCACCGCGCTGGGCAACCGGCTGGCCGCATTCGCCGCCGGCCTGGGCGTCACCGCCATCCTGCAGAGCAGCACCGCGACCGGGCTGATGGTGGCGGGCTTCGCCACCGGCGGCGCCGTGGCGCTGGTGCCGGCACTCGCCGTCATGCTGGGAGCCAATGTCGGCACCACGCTGATCGTGCAGCTCTTGTCGTTCAACGTGGCGGAGGTGGCGCCGGCGCTGATCCTGCTGGGCGTGGTGCTGTTCCGACGCGGCACCGCGGCGCGGACCCGCGATCTCGGCCGCGTGGCGATCGGCCTCGGCCTGATGCTGATGGCGCTGCACCAGCTCGTCGTGCTGGTCACGCCATACGAGGATGTGCCGAGTTTGCGCCTCGTGCTGGGGGCGATCACCACCGAACCGGTGCTGGACGTGCTGGTGGCCGCCGGCCTGACCTGGGCGGCGCATTCCTCGGTCGCGGTGGTGCTGCTGGTGATGTCGTTCGCCGCCAAGGGCGCGGTGCCGCCCGAGGCGGCCTTCGCGCTGGTGCTGGGCGCCAACCTCGGCACGGCGATCAATCCGATCCTCGAGGGCGTGTCGGGCGACGATCCGGTGGCGCGCCGCCTGCCGCTGGGCAACCTGCTGAACCGGGCGCTGGGCTGCGTGGTGGCGCTGGCGCTGCTGCACCGGATCGGGCCGTGGATGGTGCAGTTCGAGGGCGACCCGGCCCGGGCGGTCGCCGACTTCCATACGCTGTTCAATCTGGTGCTGGCCGCGCTGTTCCTGCCGGCTTTGGGTCCCTACGCCTGGGTGCTGCGCAAGCTGCTGCCGGCGCGGGTGGCGGCGGACGATCCTTCGCGGCCGCGCTATCTGGACCAGACGGCGCTGGAATCGCCGCCCATTGCGCTGGCCGCCGCCGCGCGCGAGGCGCTGCGCATGGCGGATGCGCTCGAGGCGATGCTGGCGCAGGCGGCGGATGCGCTGGCGAGCACCGACCGCCGACGCATCGGCGAGGTGCGGCGGCTGGACGACGTGCTCGACCGGCTGAACACCGCGATCAGGGCGTACCTCACCCAGCTCGATCCCGAGGACCTGTCCGAGGGGGATCACCGGCGCCTGTCGCAGGTCCTGGTGTTCGCCACCAACTTCGAGGCGGCCGGCGACGTGGTCGATCGCGACGTCATGGGCCACGCCGCCAAGCGCCTGAAGCGCGGCAGGCCGCTGGCCGAAGGCGAGCGGGCGGCGGCGCGGCGGCTGCTGGACCGCCTGGCGGTGACGGTGCGCGCGGCGGCGGCGGTGTTCATGACCGAGGACGCCCGCGCCGCCCGCCAGCTTGCCGCGGAGAAGGAGGCGTTCCGCGACCTGGAGACCGTCGCGACGCAGGCGCATTTCGCCGCGCGGCGCGGTGCGGCGGGCGACCAGGCGACGCTCGACCTCGACCTGGTGCGTGAATTGAAGCGGGTGAACGGCCACCTGGTGGCGGCCGCCGCGTATCCCGTCCTGGAGGGCCAGGGGGAGCTCCTGTCCAGCCGATTGCGCTTGGATTCGTGACCCCGATCCACAATCTGTGGAACATGCGGAGAACGCGATTGTGGTGCTTGGGCTGGTCGGGCCGAAGGGATAGAGTGCGCCGTTGGTCTGTCGTCATGGCCGGGCGCGTGCCGGCCACCTCAAGTGTTTCCCTCGGTTTGTGCGCGCTCAGTCGGCCGGAGCGGGCGCGGCCGGCGTCGGGCGAGGGGTGGTTGTCCAGGCGGCACAGTGTGGCTAGGTCGCAACAGGGCCATGTATGTTGTGGCGGTAACCGGAGCAGGGTCCCACATGTTGATTGACGGCGGAGGCGGCAACGGCAGAGACTTGGCGCAAATTGGCCAGGGGGAATCCGACGTGCTCGACGCAGTGCAGATGCCAGGTCGCCACCAGGTCCATATCGACCGGTCGCGTGACGTGTTGCTGACCGATTTCGGCCGCGCGACCCTGTCCGACCGGTATCTGATGCCCGGTGAGGACTTCCAGGACCTGTTTGCCCGCGTGGCGTCGTACTATGGCGACGATGCCGGCCATGCCCAGCGCATCTACGACTACATGAGCAGGCTGTGGTTCATGCCGGCGACGCCGGTGCTGTCGAACGGCGGCACCCAGCGCGGCCTGCCGATCTCCTGCTTCCTGAACGAGGCCTCCGACAGCCTGGAAGGCATCGTCGGGCTGTGGAACGAGAATGTCTGGCTGGCCTCGAAGGGCGGCGGTATCGGCTCCTACTGGGGCAACTTGCGCTCGATCGGCGAGAAGGTCGGCGCGGTCGGCAAGACCTCGGGCGTGATCCCGTTCATCCGGGTGATGGATTCGCTGACCCTGGCGATCAGCCAGGGTTCGCTGCGCCGCGGCTCGGCTGCGGTGTACCTGCCGGTGAGCCATCCCGAGATCGAGGAGTTCGTGGAAATCCGCCGCCCGACCGGCGGCGATCCGAATCGCAAGGCGCTGAACCTGCACCACGGCATCCTGGTGTCCGACGCATTCATGCGCGCGGTGGAGGCAGACGAGTTGTGGGCGCTGCTGTCGCCCAAGGACGAGACGCCGGTGCGGTCGATCTCGGCGCGTGCGCTGTGGGTGCGCATCCTGACCGCGCGGATCGAGACCGGCGAGCCGTACCTGATCTTCTCGGACCATGTGAACCGTGCGCGGCCCGAGCACCACAAACTGGCCGGGCTGGAGGTGAAGACCTCCAACCTGTGCTCTGAGATCACCCTGCCGACCGGGCGCGACCAGCACGGCATGGACCGCACCGCGGTGTGCTGCCTGTGCTCGCTGAACCTGGAGAACTGGTTCGAGTGGCAGGACCATCCGACGTTCATCGAGGACATCATGCGGTTCCTCGACAACGTGCTGCAGGACTTCATCGACCGCGCGCCGTTGGGGATGGAGAAGGCGAAGTATTCCGCGATGCGCGAGCGCAGCGTGGGGCTGGGCGTGATGGGCTTCCACTCGTTCCTGCAGTCGCAGAACGTGCCGTGGGAAAGCGTCATCGCCAAGGTGTGGAACAAGCGGATGTTCAAGCACATCCGCGAGCAGGCCGACCTGGCGTCGCGCGTGCTGGCCGAGGAGCGCGGGCCGTGCCCGGATGCCGCGGAGTACGGCATCATGGAGCGGTTCAGCCACAAGATGTCGATCGCGCCGACCGCGTCGATTTCGATCATCGCGGGGAATTCGTCGCCGGGGATCGAGCCGATCGCGGCGAACGTGTTCCTGCAGAAGACGCTGTCGGGCAGTTTCTCGGTGCGCAACCGGCATCTGCAGAAGCTGCTGGAAGCGAAAGGGATGGACACCGACGAGATCTGGTCGTCCATCACGACGACCAAGGGCAGCGTGCAGCATCTGGACTTCCTGACCGAGCAGGAGAAGGCGGTTTACAAGACGGCGTTCGAGCTGGACCAGCGCTGGATCATCGAACATGCCGCGGACCGCGCGCCGTTCATCTGCCAGAGCCAGTCGGTGAACGTGTTCCTCCCCGCGAACGTGCACAAGCGCGACCTGCACCAGATCCACTTCATGGCGTGGAAGCGCGGGGTGAAGTCGCTGTACTACTGCCGGAGCCTGTCGATCCAGCGGGCCGACAATGTGAGCGAGAAGGCGGTGGCGCCGGCGGCATTCACCGGCGTGATGGGTGTGCCGGCGAACGATGGGGCGGCGCAGTTGCCGCTGGTGGCGGCTGGGGCGGTGGCGGGGAATGCGACGGACTACGAGGAGTGCCTGGCGTGCCAGTAGGGATTGATGCAGCAGCGCCTGCGACTCCAGACGTTGGCGCGACGGTGAAATGGCGAAACTGCTGGCGGTCTCCTCCCGTCTAACGATCCGGGATCGCCAGAACGCGCGCTTCTTCACGGTTTCGATCTCCGCAAGATAGCTTGCGCTGACACCGGCCTCTCCGCCAGCACTCGCTGCGTCAGTCCACGCTGCTCGCGCCAGACCTTCACTGCATTTCCATCGTCCGGAACGCGCCGCCACTCGCAAGCGACTGCTTTGCCGACCCTCTCGTCATGCGCGAAGCCGCTCCTCGATGGCTGCAAGGTCTTCCAGTTCCTCGAGCCGAGCGAGCGGCGCTTTCCAATCCCGCTGACCGCAACTCATTCCGTCATGGCCGGCGAAGGCCGGCCATCCACGCCTATCTGGAGTTGTCTGATAACCTTGACAGATAGTATAACTAACGGTATAGTGCCACCATGGACATCAATCCGGATCCCCAGTGCCTCGGCCTCACCTACCTTCTCCCCAGGGATACCTACTGGCAGCTCATCAACACGCTGCGCACCAGCCTGCCGGCACCGGTCAACGACACACCCGAGGCACTGGCGCGGCGCGACAACGCCGCGATCGCCGATGTCGCCTCGATGCTGCCGGCGAACGCCAGCGAGGCCGCCCTGGCCGCGCAGTTCGTCGCCGCCGCGGCGCATGCCCACG